>JAAKFP010000203.1 GCA_011065005.1 Chlamydiota bacterium
GTCTTTTCTCACCTGAGCAGGGTGTAAGTAGTCTAGAAAGAATTTTCCTCCTGATTGAAGATGATCCCGAACAATTTGGAAGACCTTAGCGTTATCCTTATCGTCATCAAAATATCCAAAAGAGGTAAACATATTGAGGACTACATCAAAGGTGCCGAGGTGTTCCAGATGATACATATCACCAATTTGAAACCTAAGGTGTTTAGAAGGAACCATTTTTAGACATTTTTTTGCTTCATCAATTAGATATTCTGAGATGTCTATGCCAAGGACCTTATATCCTTTTTTAGCAAGTTCAAGGGAATGCCTCCCCTTTCCGCACCCGAGATCTAAGATTTTCTCATCACCCTTTAACTTAAGTGCGTGAATTACAAAGTTTACCTGCTGTTCTGCCTCTTCAGCACTCCGATAGGAGTAGAGTTTCAGGTAATCTTCGTTAAACCATTTTTTGTACCATGGAAGATCTTGTTCTGTCATGTGTAACCTCTATCGCGAAATACAATGCTGTGTTAAACTGGATTCTATCCAATTGAGTTGCTAAGTCATAACAAATTCTATGAGGAAATACCAATGAATACTGCCTCAAAAGAACGCATAACAGTAAAAATCTTCGTCGGATTTGAGACCAGCATTGAATTGCGAATGCATTTAAATCAAAGCAGTGCTTGGAAAAAAGCATCTTTCGAAAAAGGAGACACCCTAAATCAGATTCTCGAGGTACGCTTTAATGAAAAAAACTATATTGGTCGTTACCTTGACAGCAAGATACTTACGATGAAAGACATGAAGGCTCTTTCGACCGAAATCCGGGGAAGCCTGCAAGAATACTGCCCTGAGATAAACTTTGACATGTTAAACATTAATATTTTCCCTCAAGTTTTTGTAGCATAAGACACAAATGTTTCGATTAGTCCTAGGATCACAATCTCCAAGACGACGTGAGATACTCAGCTTCTTTAACATCTTATAAACTAGAGGAAAAAGTATGCTTCACCACATAATCGATAAAAAAAGCGGCTTAAAAAACCTCACTTTCTGGAAATCCCATTTTTATTTCGTTCTTTACTTGGGGTTATTTCTCATTCTACACTCCCCTACGCTCCATTCCTATGAACCAAGCCGCATTCTCTATCTCATGCAATCTGGAGACATGTGCTCTGCCCTAAAGTTATACCATCAGCAGAAAGAGGAAACCGGTGAACATAATCTAGATATTATTCAGAAAATGGGATTGATTCTCTTAGATCAAGGGTATAATAGCTCTGATCCGGACATCCAACTTTTAACCTTATTTGGAAGTGGCATCTCCGCCAATGACAGCACACAATATATCCTTGAGGAAGCGATCAAGTCTTGTAACCCTCAATTCCAACTCATCGCTCTAAATTTTCTCTCAAAATTTCATAATGACGATGCGAACGATGAAATCAATCGACTCATGTCCTCAGATTTTCTGGCTATACGTCTTGAGGCCTGCTATCACCTTGCTGAAATGCAACATCCTAAAGCTTCAGGGCAGATAGAATCTTTGCTGCAGAAGGTGCCGCCTGAGGCTATTTCGTTATTTCCTCAACTCTTCGCGATGACAGGCGATGCGGAGTCCATTAAATCCCTTCAAAGGCTTATGAATCATCCTTTAGAAGCCGTACGCATTGAAGCGATTCTTTCCGCAGCGAAATTTGGTCGTGATGACCTCTTACCTGATATTCGCCGGCTATCTTCTCACCTTCGTGTATCGCAGCAGGAAGCTTGTGCGGTTGCTTTTGGCCAATTAAAAGATGAAAATTCTGTACAGCGCTTGCAAACATTAGCACAATCAACAACAACTTCGGTAAGGCTGGCTGCTTTGCAGGCCCTTTATCGTCTAGGAAGAGAAGAAGTTCGTCAGAATGTTGAAGAGATCGCAAAAGAGGAAAACCTATTTGCTATTTTGCTTCTTGGAGAGATGCAGGGTGCCGAGCCCCTATTGTTGGAGCTAGCAAAGAGTAAAAATATTCATGCGCGAGTAAATGCTGCTTTAGCATTATTAGAACTTGGAGATTCAAGGAGCCTTCCGGCTTTATGCAACATTTTTCTTAAAGATTCTCGTGATTTGGCATTTGTTAAAACAGATACCTTTGGAAAAGGACTTCATGCATGGAAAGTAATTCCATCGGCACGACAAAATCTGCAAGATAATCCTATAGCTCTCGAACTATCACTTAATATGCGAGAAACCGCCTTAGAGAAAGCTCTAGACCTACCTGAAAAGGCTTTTCTCAATCTTGCTCATACCCTCTTAGAACTACAACAAAACGATCTGGTTCCTCTCCTCTCTCGCCTCCTAGAAAATCTACAAACCCCTAGCGCCATTGAACTCTTAAAAATTCATCGTGAACAGATCGGAGCACCTCTCATCCGTAATTACTGCAACCTCGCTCTCTACAGTCTTAAAGAAGTGGGCCCCTACAGAAGCACTCTTCACGCGTGGATGGCCTCAAAGAAACAGTACGACCTGATACAATTCAGACCTTATGTTCCATGGGAAAAGCGAAATGTGGAAGCTTATAAATACCAACTTACCCCTCAGGAAACATCTCGGCTGCTTGTTGAGGCTTTCGAATCATTGATTCAAACACAAGATGAGAACGCTATAGATATACTCCTTCACGCAATCCAATACGGCAACAGAAAAAACCGTTATGCATTGGCAGGTCTTCTGATACGCGCCACAAACTGAGGAAAAGAGAATAGAGTGTGAGAAGAGAAATAAGAGTGACAAGAAATTCAACGCAAAGACGCAAAGACGCAAAGAATACAAAGAAAATCTCTCTTTTCTCTTTGCGCCTTTGCGCCTTTGCGTTGAATTTCCTCGCACTCTGCTCCCTCTCTCCCCCCCTCTACTCGGTTACCGTCGATCTTCGAGAACCAACATTTTCTGAGGGAGTCCTAACAACAGAGAAAGGTGGGGTCATTTCTGCTCCAAATTTGAGAGTCCAAGCACGAAAAATCTGTTATACTCGAAAAGAGGTAGAAGGTCAGCAAATTGTCTATTTGGAAGCCGAGAAGGATATCATCCTTGAGTTTGGGGAATACATTTTTGTTGGCAAAAGGCTAGAGTATGACTTTCAAGAGAAAAGAGGTATTCTTTATGACGGCAGAACAGCGGCGGAACCTTGGTTTCTTGGAGGAGAAGAGATCCACCTCTGCCCAGATGGGAGTTACACTATCCACCATGGATTTGCAACAACTTCAGAAAACTATAAAACCGACTGGCAAATTGAAACTGAAGAAGCCAAGCTCACAGACGGCAGACTTTTTTCTGCGCGGAATGTAAAGTTCCGATATTTTTCTCTTCCCTTGTTCTGGATGCCTTCATTTTGTATGAATCTCGATACAATCTTCGACTCCCCTTTTCGATACACAGTACGCACTGGAGGAACACAAGGACCTAGGGTTGGGTTGACGTACGAGGTCTTTTCCTGGAAAAGGTTGAAATCCCTTCTTCTTCTTGACTATCGCATAAAAAAAGGGCTCGGAGGAGGCTTTGAACTGCACTACAAGTCCCCCAATCGAAAAGAATTGTTCCATAGCATCAACTACATTGCTCAGGACACCACCCGTTTCGATCAAAAGAAACGTACAAGGTACCGTTTACAAGGCACCTATAGCAATCTCCTCGATTGTGATCGTAGCAGTATCCTTCTCACTTACGACAAACTTAGCGATAAGGATATGGCAACAGATTACAACGACAAAGACCTCCGCCTTGACACAGCTCGGCGAACACAACTCGACCTTCGCAGGCAAGAGAACGATTGGATTCTGACCTTCCTCGCCAGAATCCGGGTCAACAGCTTCCAAACCGTAAAACAACAGCTTCCAACCCTCTCTGGAAGTCTGCGTCCGTTTGAAATTGGCAGAACGGGAATTATCTCTGACAACCGTTGTAAACTTTCCTATCTTGAACTAGAGCACACAGACAAGCAAGCCGATGACGACGATTTTAATTCCCCTCGCTATGAGCTATCAAATAAACTCTATCGCCCATTTCAATGGGGACACATAAACTTCACACCCGAAGTTGGAACAGTAGCGATATACTATGGAAATAATTCCGACAAGTTCGACAGATGGATGACCATCGGTCTCTTTGAATTTGAGGCCAATACCAATCTCCATCGCTTGTATGGAAACTGTAAAAATGTGATCTCTCCCTATCTCAGATACAAATACTTCACACACCCCTCAACCTCCCCAGATGGTCATTTCATATTTGATATCGACGACGGCTGGTATTTTATAAACTCACTGAGGTTCGGCCTCAACAACAACCTTTACACAAAAACATCCAATGGCTGCATCTACCGGAAAATCTATACCGACATCTACGCCTTTGCCTTTATTGACTCAGATAAGATCCCTAACACCGTTCCCAAGGTCTATGCCAAGGTAGTGTATAACTTCACTCCCTTCCTTCGTTCAACAACTCTCAGCGCATGGGATACAAAACGAAATATGCTCGACCACATAAACACTCGTTTAGAATGGAGCATCAACCCCGACATTGCCATCTCTGCGGAATATCGACACCGTAGCCCCTACGACTGGCGTAAAGTTGATCACACCAATTTTATTCTCGATTCCTTTAGAAATGTTGATAAATTGCGCGAGTCAACCTTGTCAGACCAAAGAGATACTCTTCTTCTTAACTTCTTCTATCGATTCCATCTAAACTGGGCCTTAGGCCTTCAATCACGTAGCGGCTGGAATCGCTTTGAGGAAGAACCTAACTACAATGAATACCAAGTCGATCTCTTCGGCAGCTTTCGTTCGGCCTGGCATCTAAGACTTTCCTATAGACACAGAGAAGATGATGACCGGTTCATCATAAACCTCTCCGTAGGCCTCAAAAGGCCTGACAGCTCCTATGGTAAATGCCTTGTTCCCTGCATAGAATTTTAGTAACCGTTCACCTTTATCTGTTAACCGCGAAGAACGCGAAGAGGCGAAGATTACGCGAAGTTTTTTTTAGAATTTCAGAACTCCGGAAAGGGCCGGGAAAGGGGCCGGGACTGGGGTGAAACGAATGGAGGTTTTTGATGGGAAAATATATTCAATTTTTACCCCCTAATTCTTGGACCACATTTTGCAACCCTTCTGACGCCCTCCGGGCTAGCTCTTTTGTTGGAACGTGA
>JAAKFP010000204.1 GCA_011065005.1 Chlamydiota bacterium
GAAAAAATGTCAGTTTTTGGGGTTGAAACTGTTAAATATTTTTAGAAAAAGGCCGACTAGATGAATGAGACATGGCTTTAGAGTGTGCTGTGAAGGGATCTAACGGGATTTTGCTTCCATAGGCTGCTTTTATTCAATTTAGTGTATAATTATCTTTTTTGAATTTACTAATATAGACGCTTTTTGGATGTGTAAAGACACCGTGGATAAATTGAACGAAATAGAAGCCCTCTCCATACTCTCTGGAACCCCTATGCTTGGTTCGATCAAGATTCGACTCCTCATAAAATATTTCGGGTCGGCTCTTGCCGTATTGGCAGCGGAAAAGAAAACAGTCGAAGAACTCCCGGGATTTACCTCAAAAATCCTCCAAAGGTGGGGGTGGTGGGAAAGAGACCGCTCATGGGAAAAGAATTTGGAGCTCGCAGATCTGCATGGAGTAACCATTATCCCCTATACGAGTCCCTCTTATCCTAAGCAGCTCCTCTCCTTGCATGATCATCCTATCCTACTGTATATCAAGGGAGAACTCAAAGAGATCGATAAACAAAGCATTGCTGTTGTCGGGACTCGGCAGGCAAGTATATATGGCTTAGAGATGGCAGGAAAAATCTCTCGTGATTTGGCCGCGGGGAGTTACACCATAGTTAGCGGCTTGGCTCGTGGAATCGACACAGCAGCCCATCGAGGAGCTCTACAAAGTGGAAGAACTTTGGCTGTCATTGGATCGGGACTTGCCAACGTTTATCCTAGAGAAAACCTAGAATTAGCAGAACAGATCGCGGAAAATGGTGCTCTTATCAGTGAATTTCCTATGACCACGCCACCGGATCGGCAGAATTTTCCTCAAAGAAATCGCATCGTTAGCGGGTTAACAATGGGATCTTTACTGATTGAAGCCCCTGAAAGAAGCGGTGCAATCATTACGATGGATAGAGCCTGGACACAGGGGAAAAAAATCTTTGCCCTACCTGGCAGGGTGGATAGTGACCGTTTTTGTGGGAATCACCAACTGATCAAAGAGGGAAAGGCTCAGCTTGTCGAGGGTGCTGCTGATATAGCAAAAGCTTTCGGCACTCTGTTCGACCTTACTACTCAACAATTTAGGCCAAAGACCGCCCTGCCGCCTCTGGAAAAAGAGGAGAAAGACCTACTCAAACAGCTACCAAATGAGGAGATTTCTTTGGAAGAAATCATCCGGATATCAGAACTCCCTGTTATTAAATTAAATATTTTGTTAATGAGTTTAATATTGAAGAAGGTTATCAAGGAATATCCTGGCAAAATTTATAGAAAAGCGTGAAGATGGACTAAAGGATTGGTCGTAGCACATCGTTTATATTTTGAGCGACCAACCTTAATGGAGCAAAAAGGAAAATGAAAAAGAAGTCACTCATCATCGTGGAATCTCCCGCGAAGATTAAAACCTTAAAAAAGTTTCTTGGAGATGATTATATCTTCGAATCCACGATTGGACATATTCGTGATCTTCCCGAGAAAGAGTTCGGCATCGACATCGAAAAAGATTTTGAACCGAAGTATGTTGTGATGCCTGACAAAGAAAATGTCATCAATAAGTTGAAGAAAGCTGCTCAGTCTTGCGAGACAGTTTACCTCTCCCCAGACCCAGACCGTGAAGGGGAAGCTATTGCATGGCATACTAGCAAAATCCTTCCGGAAGGGACCAAGATCAAACGTGTTTCTTTCAATTCCATCACTAAGAGCGAGGTACGCAGAGCTCTCGAAAATCCTGGTGAAATTGACATCTCCCTGGTGAACGCCCAACAAGCACGTAGGCTGTTAGACAGAATTGTCGGATACAAAATCTCCCCGATACTCAATCGCCGTATTCAAAGAGGCCGGGATGGCTTTGTATCTGCAGGAAGAGTGCAATCTGTGGCACTGAAACTTGTCGTAGACCGAGAAATGGAGATCGAAGCTTTTGTTGCTGTAGAATATTGGAATTTGGCTGCGCTTCTAAAAACAGAAGAAGACGACCGCAATTTCCGTGCTAATCTATACTCTGTTGATGGAAAACGTGTTGATAAAGAGCCTGTCGAAGGGAAAGACATATATCTCATACAAAACAAGGAAGCCGCTGACGCTGTCATCAACAGAATGCAAAAGGGAACATACCGCGTCCTTTCCGTAGAGAAAAAAGAAAAAAAACGCAATCCCGTACCTCCATTTATTACATCTACCTTGCAACAGGAAGCGAGTCGGCATTTTGGTTTTTCATCTGCCAAGACGATGAACATTGCCCAAGGCCTATATGAGGGTGTGGATTTGGGTAATGAGGGCGCTGAAGGTTTGATCACCTATATGCGTACCGACTCTGTACGTGTAGCCCCTGAGGCTATTTCAGAGGTACGAAAAGTGATCCAAGAACAGTTTGGAAAAGAATATCTCCCTTCAGAACCAAAACAATACACTTCAAAGAAAACAGCGCAAGATGCTCACGAAGCGATACGCCCAACAAACCTTCAACATCCCCCCGAAAAAGTCGAGTCTTACCTCTCCCGTGAGCAGTTAATGCTCTACAAGCTCGTCTGGCAACGTTTCTTAGCATCTCAAATGATGCCCGCTTTGTATGACACTGTTACCTCAGACATTGATGCCGAGGATAACATCATCGTAAGAGTCACTGGCTCTGTTATGAAGTTCCCCGGTTTCCTTGCCGTATATGAAGAGAAAAAAGACGATGAGGAACAAAGTGAAGAAGGGCGAATGCTACCAGATTTTCAAGAGGGACAAGTCTTGACCCTTTTAGAGTTAATATCCGATCAATCGTTCACCCGCCCCCCTCCCCGTTTTAGTGAAGCCTCTCTTGTTAAAGAGCTTGAGAAGTCAGGAATCGGGCGACCTTCGACCTATGCAAGCATTATGAACAAAATCCAAGGAAGGGAATACACGATAAAGGAGAGCGGCCGCCTTAAGCCCACAGAACTCGGTCGTGTCATAGCACAAATGCTCGAAACCAATTTCCAGCAAATCATGAATATCGGTTTCACCGCCCAGATGGAGGATGATCTTGAACTGGTAGCTGCAAACCGAAAAGACTGGAAACAGCTGATTAGGGATTTTTGGAAAGACTTTAAGCCTACGTTAGACATTGCAGAAAAGGAAGCATTTGTACCGAAGGTCATGACCGATATTGTTTGCCCCGAATGCGGCTCAAAACTCCAAAAGGTATGGTTTAAATCGAAATACTTCTACGGCTGCTCTAGTTATCCCGAATGTAAATATTCGGCTCCCGCAGAAGAGATTATGTTCTCTAAAGATGACTACGCCGAAGGCTTTCAATGGGAACAAAATTGCCCCCTCTGCGAAGCTCCGATGAAAACACGTCACGGCCGCTTTGGAGCCTTCTTAGGATGCTCCCGATACCCCAAGTGTAAGGGAATCATCAATATCCCCAAGAAGGGGGAAGACATCATCCCATTTGGAGATATGCCAGAATGCCCAGCCACTGATTGCAAGGGGCGCATCGTCGCAAGAAAGTCGCGATTCGGAAAAACATTTTACTCATGCTCAACATTTCCCGACTGTGACGTCATCGTCAACGACCTCTCTCAACTCCAATCGAAGTATGCGGAACACCCCAAAACTCCCTATGTCAAAAAGAAAAAGAAAGGAAAAGGAGCGAAAAGAGGAAGGCCAAAGAAATCGGAAGGCAAAGTCGTAAAGGAAAAGAAAAAGCGGGTGATGACTCCTAGCCATCTCTCCCCCGAATTGCAAGCCATTGTTGGAGCAGAGGAAGCCACACGTGGCGATGCTCTAAAAAAAGTTTGGGTGTACATCAAGGCGAACAACTTGCAAGATCCCAACAATAAACGGATCATCAACCCCGACGAAACACTCGCAAAACTTTTCGGCAGCAGTGAACCTCTAGACATGTTCAAAATGGCCGGAATCCTCAGCCAACACATCGGCAAGAAGTGAGCGGAAATTTAAACACAGAGAAGCAGAGACGCAGAGAAAAAAGAGAATTAAAAAAATAAATTTCTCTTTTAGGTTGACCATTTAGGCCAGCTTTCTTCGGTCCCTTTCTTACGGGCTCTAATTGCCTAACTGCTTCTTTTCCGCTTTTGTAATCTGTAAGAAATTGTTGGAACTTATCCGCGTGCCCCTATGCTTTTGACCAACGATCTAACTCTTCAAAGTCTATTTCTGTGGTTCCCTCGCAAATAATGATTGCTTGTTCTAGTTCCTGTCTATCATTCCATAAGATCAATTCCTTCCTTACGCAGTTCTTCAGATAGATACCCTGCCAAATCCTTGAGGCTAATATTTTTCCAGTCAATCATCCAAGAGGTTTTCCTTTTCGTCGTGGGCGTTTTCTCGTGGGAGACTCATAATATTTGCGGCGTAAATCTTCGGGTAGAAAAGTATAAGCTTTTTCTAAAAAAAGGGTTAACTCCTTGAGTAGGGGATAGCGTGGATTGAATTGATACAGCCGCGTTCTCCCTTCCATGTAGCTCACTACAACCCCTCCTTTTTCAAGCCTTTCTAGAGCTGTTTGACAACTAAACAAAGGGGTTTTAACTATTCGACTGAGTTGAGAAGGATACGTTTTATCATTCTTTAGCAGATAAAACAGAATCTTCTCGATTACAGAATTTCCAAACAAATTTTTTAACATTTTACCACCAACCTTTTTGGTTATATTACCAAAATGTTTGGTGAATGTCAAGAAAGGGATCAGGCCTAAACTGGACTGTCAACAATTTGTCTAAATCAGCATAAAACCAAATTTAAACATGTTTCTGGAACTCTTCCGTAGTAACTGTCCAGGAGAAGGTTTGCTATGGAAGGCGCGGCAGCGCCAAAAGATGTAAGCCCCCTGTGAAGCGTTAGCGGAACGGGGGGTAGAGATCAAAAATGAGAGAATAGCTGCGGCAGCAGCGCAAGAAACTGAAAAATTCAACAACCATCACGTGAATGTCTTATGTCTTAATTCCATTTCAGAATGCGGCTTGGCAATGTATTTGTTGCGCTGCTTCCGCAGCTGTATCGTTTTTTTTATTCTTCCCCCCGCTCCGCTAACGCTTCACAGGGGGCTTGCATCTTTTGGCGCTGCCGCGCCTATTTTATTCCTTTATCAAGGTCAGTATTAATGGCCCTAAGAAAGAGTCCTAAGTTTTGTGAAGAGCCAGAAATA
>JAAKFP010000205.1 GCA_011065005.1 Chlamydiota bacterium
CGCGGTTATCCTGGAAGATATTACGGTTATCCACGCCATTACAGACGTGGATATTATGGTTCAAGATATCGTCACCATGGCTATTACAATCCCGACTATTATTATTATGGCAGACCTGGAGGAGTCCACTTCTACTGGAGGAGCTAATTCTCTAATTGTACCGATCGAGCGTTAGACTAAGAGTGTAGTGACTACTCGCTGCACTCTTTTTTTTGTCTGTCTTACTGTAGAATATTTAAACGCAAAGACGCAAAGATTAAAAATATTTTTTTTATCTTTGCGCCTTTGCGTTTATTTTTTTTCAAGAGAGGAAGAGGTGTTTTATTTCGAAGCAGACGACAAAGAGAACAAATGCGACGAGAAGGGCAAGCAGCGTCTTCCCCCCCGGCAGAGATATACTGGAAGGCAACTTTAGGTGGTAGCGTCCCGACCAGACCATGAGAACAGGCAGCAATCCCAGCAACAGCGCGCATCCAAAGCCGCCTGCAACATCAAGAGCGACAAGAAAGACATTGGGGTTTACACATGCTAAAATCAACGGAGGAACAAATACCAAAAAAGAAAGTAAAAGTTTTCCTCTGTTATTTTTCTTGATTTTGAGACCATCGGCCATGAAGTCGAGAAGACCTAGCGTTACTCCAAAAAAAGAGGTTGTCAAGGCAAAGAAAGCAAAGTATTGACCTAGGATATAGACTCTTGGATTATTGATGAAACTTTTCAGGGGTTGGATGGCGTTGTCACCATTGTGAAGGGCTTGTGATAATCCCCCTTCCCCATATGTGGGAACGATACCTAAAATGAGCCACTCCCAAATAACATATGTAATCAGGGGAATAAAGCTACCGATCAATATGGCGAGGGCGGTTTTCTTGACATCTTTTTGCATATAGCTGGAAAGTGTGGGAATGATTCCTTGAAATCCAAAGGAGGTGAAAGCTACAGGCAAAGCAAACAGAGATAGAGACCAATCTCTCTCGGTTAAAAATTCCGTTTTCACGAAAGGGTACCCTAATATAATAAAAGCTATGTAAGACAAACCTAGTCCGAGCATCAGAAAGAGATTCAATCTTCCAACAACCCTTGTTCCAGCAAAAACGAAGGGAGCGAAGATCATCACAAAAACAGCGGATCCAGCCCATTGAGGAATGGGAAGCACCTGAGTCACGAGATTGCCACATCCAACGACATAGGCCAATGTTAAGCAGTAAAAGAGAAAAAGATAAACGACCCACGCCGCCATTTTTCCTTTTTTGCCGAGGGTTTTTTCTGCCATGGAAACGATGTTGGATTCCCCTTCCATCCAGTGGCAAACTTCTAAAAATAGGAGCCCTGTGCTCGCCATAAACAGCCAGCAAAAGAAATAGATGACGAGGGAGGGTACGAATCCTCCTAAACTGGTTAGAACCGGCAGCGCCAGCATGCCGCCACCAATACATGTGCCGGCTACCAACAACGAACCACCTAGTAAAGTACCACCTTTTGCCATATCTGATATCTCGATAAGTTTCTTATTCTAAAAGGATTATTATATCATATCTTTGTAAAGATCTTATTAAGCACCCCTAAAAACTACTCTACCGTCACAGATTTGGCAAGATTTCGTGGCTGGTCGATATCCTCTCCCCGTTCATACGCCACATAATAGGCAAAAAGCTGCGCAGCTACTGTGCTCGGAATCGCAGCGAGTTCATCAAGGGTTCGAGGTACCCAGATGATCTCATCCGCGATATTTTCGATCCCTTTATCCCCAATTTCAGCAATAGCGATCACTTTTCCGTTGCGAGCCTTCACTTCCATAAGATTGCTTAGCAACTTGTCATAGGTGGTTTTGTTCGCACAAAAAGCCACAGTTGGACACTCTTCGTTGATCAAAGCAATAGGTCCATGCTTCATCTCACCGGCAGGATAGCCATTGGCATTAATGTAGGAGATCTCTTTTAATTTTAGTGCCCCCTCAAGAGCTGTTGGGTACATATACCCACGCCCAAGAAAGAAGAAATTCTGATATTTCGCATACCTCTTTGCAATCTCATGGATGTATTCCGCCTGTTCCAAAACTTTTTGGATCTGCTCAGGAAGGGCCTTGAGCGCCTGCAAGAAATCCTGTCCCTCCTTCTTCCCCATGTGTCGCATCCTGGCAAGAAGCATCGAAAAAAGAGCCAAAACAATAACTTGAGAGGTGAACGCTTTCGTCGAACACACCCCAATCTCCGGGCCGGCGCGTAAAAATATTGTACAGTCCGCTTCTCTTGCTAAAGTGGAGTTATGCACATTGCAGATTCCCATCACCTTTGCCCCTTTTGCTTTAAGCTCCCGAACCGCCGCTAAGGTGTCAGCAGTTTCCCCTGACTGGCTGACAGCTATTACAAAAGTGCCTTGAGGAACAATTGGATTTTTGTAGCGAAATTCCGATGAGATCTCCACCTGCACAGGAATACGAGCCATCTCTTCTATCAAGTACGCAGCAACATAGCCTGCATGCCAAGAGGTCCCACAGGCAAGAATCAATATTCGTTCGACAGACAGGAGTTCATTTACATCGAAGGTAAGCTCTTCAAAGATCGCTGTGCCATAGTCTTCAAGATAGCGAGAGAGGAGTGCACTACGAATCGACTGCGGCTGTTCGTTGATCTCTTTGAGGGTGTAGTGCTCATATCCCTCTTTTGAGATCTCTTCCATGCCAATGGATAGCTTCTCTGTCTCCTTAGAAATCTGTTCCATCGAAGAGTCAAAAACCTCCAACTTGTCTGCTTTGACAACAGCGATTTCGGCATTTGAAAGGAAGACAACTTCTCGGGTGTGCGCAGCAAAGGCATGAGAATCCGAAGAGATAAATGCCTCATTGGTGCCGATTCCGATGACGAGTGATGAGTCATGGGCTGCAGCGATGATCTGGTCCGGAAAATCTCGGTGAACCAAGGAGACGGCGAAGGAACCCTCCAGCATAGGAACCGCCATCTGCACGGCTTTGAGTATGTCCCCTTCGTAGAGACTGCCAATCAGTTTGGCAATCACTTCTGAATCTGTCTCTGTAGTAAATTCTATCCCCTGTTCTTGCATTTTTTTTCTGAGAACCTCGTAGTTCTCAATGATGCCATTATGAACGACTGCTAAAGCACCAGAAGCGTCAAAGTGGGGATGGGCATTAATTTTACTGGGTTTGCCATGTGTTGCCCAACGGGTGTGAGCAATCGCAACATCGAGCTGGATGCCAGCTTCTTCCACTTCCTTTTCGAGAACAGAAACTTTTCCAACTTCTTTACAATACAGAAGCTTTCCATCCTTCACTCCTGCTATACCTGCCGAGTCATAACCCCGATATTCTAGCCGTTTCAAGCCTTGTATTACTATGTCAACGGAATTACGTTTTCCAATGTATCCGAAAATTCCACACATATCTATGCAGCTCCAACGGCTTCTTTTAATGGTTTGGCAATGGTTTCAGCAAGCTCACTCACCTGTTTTTGGTTCTTCCCTTCAACCATCACCCGATAGAGATTTTCTGTGCCAGAGCTGCGTACCAATACTCTGCCGGAATCCCCCAAAATACTTTCTACACTCTTGATCGCTTCCTGAACTTTGGGAAGACTTTCCAATGGAGGCTTTGAGGCCACTTTGACATTGACACAAGCTTGAGGGTAGTGTTCATATTTTGCAACGAGATCAGAAAGCTTAGAATCTGTCTCAATCATAACCCTAAGGACCTGTAACGCTGAAACCAATCCATCACCTGTAGTGTTATGATCCAAGAAGATGAGATGTCCACTCTGCTCTCCTCCAAGGTTTGCGTTATGCTCTCGCATCTCTTTAATCACATAGCGGTCACCAACTTTAGCAGTAATCACCTCTATTCCCATCTTTTCCAAAGCTTTGGTGATTCCTAAATTTGTCATCACTGTAGCGACGACCCTGTTATTTTCAAGGACAGAACGCCTCTTCATATCCTCTGCACAAATAGCAAGAATATCATCGCCATTTACGATCTGCGCATTCTCGTCTACCATAATCACGCGGTCCGCATCTCCGTCCAAAGCAATACCAACATCAGCTTTGTGGTCGATCACCGCTTTTTGCACAACCTCGGGGTGTAGCGAGCCACAACCATCATTTATATTGAGGCCATCAGGTTCCACTCCATAGGAAAAAACCTCGGCATCTAACTCCCGAAATACTAACGGAGCTACACGGTAGCCAGCACCGTTTGCACAATCAAGAGCAATTTTGAGATTTTTCAGAGAAAAGCGTCGAGGGAAAGTCGCTTTAACAAACTCGATGTAACGACCGTCAGCATCTACAACCTTCGTGTTCTTTCCGATATCCCAATCGGCAGGAAGGCTATCGGCGAAATTGTTTTTCGCGATCAATGCTTCCATCTCTTTTTCCCATTCCTCAGAGAGTTTATAACCCTCGGATGAAAAGAACTTAATCCCATTATCGCGGTAGGGGTTATGTGAAGCAGAGATCACAATACCGGCATCAGCACGATACGCTCTAGTGATGAAAGCAACACCAGGCGTAGGGAGAGGTCCTACCATCAAGGTGTCTATTCCCATGCTACACAATCCGGCGATCAAAGCATTTTCAAACATGTAACAGGAAAGACGAGTATCTTTACCAATAACAACGCGATGTTTTCCATCATGACGCCGGAACAACTTCCCTGCGGCTCTTCCCAGCGCTAATGCCGTTTCGACGCTCATGGGAGGGATATTCGCCCGACCTCGAACGCCATCTGTTCCAAAAACCTTAGGAATTTTTCCCTGAGGCGTCGCTTCCTTTGATCCTGCGGTATTGATAGTCATCTTTTCGTCACCCCGTTAGCATAAACGGCTACTAAGTTACTCTATAAGTAAACTATTATCAAGGGGAAATGAGGTGGAAAACGCATAGGCGTTCAGCCCCCTGCTTAATAAACCGCGAAGATCGCGAAGAAAGCGAAGGACGCATACGCATCAACCTAAGCACATACACTTGTTTTTAACGTAATCGCAGTAATGATGTTTGAACTTGGTATTTGATTCAAGAAAATACTTGAGTTGTGGGCTTTAAGGGTTCCCGTTAGGGGACCAAGTGAGCTAGCCCCGTCCTAGTGCGAGGGAGCTTGCGACCGAGACACGTAGGGCGGGGTTTTGGATCGATATGATATCTCGTC
>JAAKFP010000206.1 GCA_011065005.1 Chlamydiota bacterium
AGCTGCGCTATCGCTTGCACTGGGCTACTATCTGTAGACCCACTTCGTGGGTTTTTGATATTAAACAACTTAGAGTACCCTCCCATTCGACACTATCTCTTACAACCAGATTACCGTGCACCCAAATTAGGGCATATCTGAAAATCTTTTTAAAGCATTCAGAATCAAAACTTTACATCTATTACAGATGTATAACTAGTAAACTCGGGCTAGGTATCTGTAAAATTTATTTTTATACGATCTCTTAGGTTGAGAAATATTGGGATGGTAGCCCCGACCAAGGGCGGGGTATAGGATTAAGGGTTCCCGTTAGGGGACCGAGCGAGATAGCCCCGTCCGAGTGCGAGGGAGCTTGCGACCGAGACACGTTGGGCGGGGTATAGGAGAGAGATGATAATCCGTCCCGGAGGGGCGGCAGATTTTTAATCAAAAACATATTTCAATTCATATTGCACCCCATGTTTGTCTAGTAGTTTGAGGTACTCTTCCTTGAATGAAATGCCAAACTCCAGGTCGCCGACTTGTCGGTGACAAGTTTTTAGGTATGTGAGTTCTTTCATACCTCACCCCGACCCCTCATCTTATCAGCGGGGGTTGCGGTTTATTTGGCGATGTATATCCTGATGAATACTGGAGTGCTCTTGCGGAGGGTCTTCGATTTTGCCGACGATAATGGCATTGGTAATATTACAAAGCATATATAGCAGGAGGTTTATGTTCTAATGACTCAGAATCATGACTTTATCTTTCAACCAGGAGAATGGGTTGGAGAAGGGACGGTATCTTTCTCTTCTTCTCCAGATCAGATGTTTTTTGTTACGAACTGGAATGTTTCGCCTAGTAATGGGCAGGGTATTCGCTGTGAGCAAATTGTTCAAATGGAAGGCGTTGAGGATAACGTACGTAACCATTTTTCTCTCTCTGACATCACATCTGAGAAATTTGATATCGCCTTAGAAAACGAAATCGTCGGGCAGGTGACCGGAACAGGAATCATCGATGATAAATCCATTGCTTGGGAGTTTCAAGGTCAACTTGGCTTTCAAGGGTATGAGGTGTATGAGTTGCATAGTGATGGGGAGTACAGCTTCCATGCCGAGTATGCCTCTCCTGATCAGTTTCGTACCATTATCGATGGCCGCATTCGCAGAAAAGAAGGGTGATTTTCACCACAGAGATCACAGAGTACACAGAGAGCTTAATAAATCTCTCTGTGTACTCTGTGATCTCTGTGGTGAAAATATTAATTTTTTCTTCGCTTATGCTTTGATCTTGATGTCAATACCAGCAGGCAGCGTCAACGTTTTGAGTGCGTCGATGGTCTTGCCTGTAGGATTCAAAATGTCGATCAGCCTTTTGTGGGTTCGGATTTCGAACTGCTCGCGAGACTTTTTATCGACATTAGGAGAGCGAAGAACGGTGAAAATTTCTCGCCGAGTGGGTAGAGGAATAGGCCCTACAACAGCAGCGCCAGTGCGTTTGGCAGTTTCTACAATATCTAGTGTAGAACGATCCAAAAGCCGCTGATCATATCCCTTTAATCGGATCCGAATCTTCTGTTTTTGTTTATTGTCTTGTTTTGTCATCGTTATCCTTTAACGTTTATCTTTTCATAATTTCTTCTGTAATTTTCGTTGGAACAGGTGCGAAATGACTCGACTCCATCGAATATGTTCCGCGTCCCTGTGTTAAGGAGCGTAACTGTGTGGAGTATCCAAACATCTCACTAAGAGGTACCTCCGCATGAACAATGGCAGCACCTTTGTGGGTTTCCTGTCCCATAATCTGACCTCGTCGGCGGTTTAAGTCGCCGATAACATCTCCCATGCTAGCTTCAGGAGTGGTTACGACAACTTTCATGATCGGCTCAAGCAAGATCGGCTTACACTTGCGTGCTGCTTCCTTGATTGCCATGGAACCGCAGATCTTAAAAGCCATTTCGCTGGAGTCTACTTCGTGGAAAGAACCGTAGACAATGGCGACTTTGACATCAACCAGGTTATAGCCTGCCAAGACACCCGTGGAAAGACCTTCTTCAATCCCTTTAATGGTAGCAGGAATGTATTCTTTCGGGATGACACCACCAACAATTTTGCTGACAACCTCATTCCCTTTTCCTTTTTCATTTGGTTCAATCTCCAAGACGACATGAGCGTATTGCCCACGACCTCCCGACTGTTTGATAAACTTGGTTTCGGTACCACCAGTAGCGGTAATGGTTTCCTTGTAAGAAACCTGTGGTTTGCCGACGTTAGCTTCGACGCTGAACTCTCTCTTCATACGATCATGAAGAACCTCTAAGTGGAGTTCTCCCATGCCTTCAATGATGGTCTGGCCCGTTTCTTCATCGGTGGAGACCCTAAACGTGGGGTCTTCTTCAGACAAAGAGGAAAGAGCTTGTGAAAGCTTTTCGCGGTCTGGCTTGGATTTGGGTTCGATAGCCATCGAGATCACAGGCTCTGGAAAAACCATTTTTTCAAGAACAACGGGGTTGTTTAGCGCACAGAGAGAGTCACCCGTGGAGGTGTTCTTTAGCCCGATCAGAGCTGCGATGTCTCCAGTATAGAACTCGTCACGCTCTTTACGATTGTTCGAGTGCATTTCGATAAGACGGGAAACCCGTTCCTTTTTCTCTTTGGTGGTATTCATGAGGGTCACCCCCTTTGTTAGCGTACCACTATAAATACGGACAAACGTAAGACGGCCAACATAGGGGTCGGTCATGATCTTGAATGCTAAAGCAGCCAAAGGCGCATCATCTTTAGGCTCAATAAGGATGTCTTCCTCAGTATTTATATTGTGGGCTTTGACGGCTCCTCGGTCTAACGGGGAGGGCATCCACTCGATAACAGCATCAAGAAGCTGTTGAACACCTTTATTTTTCAAGGCTGAACCACAGAGAACGGGGTTAAGCTTGTTGGCGCAAACACCTTTGCGAATGGCAGCATGAATTTCTTCAGGCTTCAAAGAATCAGGACTTTCAAGGACCTTGGACATGAACACTTCATCTTCTTCATCGATCATCGCAAGTTCTTCCAGAAGCTGCCCACGCAGTTCTTGGCATTGATCGAGAAGATCTGCGGGGATCTCTTCTACATCCCACTCTGCTCCGAGATCTTCCTCTTTAAAGATGTAAGCCTTCATGATGACGAGGTCTACAACCCCTTTGAAGTCTGCTTCAGCACCCATTGGAACCTGGATGGGGAAAGCGTTTGCATGTAACTTCTCCCGCATAGATTGTATGGCATCGAAAAAGTCTGCGCCCATACGGTCCATTTTGTTGATGAACGCGATCCGCGGGACTTGGTACTTTTCCGCTTGGCGCCATACTGTTTCCGATTGGGGTTCTACACCGGAAACAGCATCGAAGACTGCGACTGCACCATCGAGAACGCGAAGTGAGCGCTCCACTTCTACGGTAAAGTCAACGTGTCCTGGGGTGTCGATGATGTGGATGGGATAGTCTTTCCAGTAGACCGTCGTCGCTGCAGAGGTGATCGTAATCCCTCGTTCTTGCTCTTGCTCCATCCAGTCCATGGTGGCTGCACCGTCATGAACCTCACCGATACGGTGTACACGACCGGTATAATACAGAATACGTTCTGTAACGGTGGTTTTTCCGGCATCGATGTGTGCCATGATGCCGATGTTTCTTATGTTATCAAGTTTGTCTTTTTCAGGTCTTGCCATCTCTTAATCTCCTCCTACCATTTATAGTGCGCGAAAGCTTTATTAGCTTCTGCCATTCTGTGGGTGTCATCTTTTTTCTTGATTGTCGTGCCCTGGTTATTGTAGCAGTCTGCCAACTCAAGGGCTAACGCATCTTCCATGGATCGGCCTGCTTTGTTTTTCGCATGTTTGATAATCCAACGCATTGCCAGCGATGTACGCCGGTTTGGGGCGATTTCGATCGGCACTTGGTAGGTTGCGCCTCCAATACGGCGCGATTTTACTTCGAGAGAGGGTTTCGCATTTTCGAGAGCCTCCTCGAAAGCTTCGAGGGGGTTATCGTGGTTTACTTTTCTTGTGAAATTCTCTATCGCATTGTAGACAATTCTGCATGCAACAGATTTTTTGCCGCACTGCATGATCTTGTTGATGAATCTTGCTAACAGTTCACTTTTGTATACAGGATCGGGTACTACGACCCTTTTTTCTGCACGTCTTCTTCTTGACATGAATCTTCCTCATTTTAGTTGTTCAATACATTCTGTTTTTGGGAAAGATCGGTATTATTCACCTGACTGTCGGGGAGAAAAATCCCTTAGAGCCTGTGCGTGATTGGTACTTTTCTTTTAGAGAAAGCACGGATCACGAACCAGGATACCCATCCCAAGAGTATCCTAGTGTTACTTAGGGCGCTTTGCCCCATACTTCGATCTTCTTTGTTTGCGGTCAGCTACGGCCGCACAGTCCAATGCTCCACGAACAATGTGATAGCGTACACCTGGTAGGTCCTTTACACGTCCGCCTCTAACGAGAACGATGCTGTGCTCTTGAAGGTTATGGCCTTCTCCTCCGATGTAGGCGATCACTTCCTGTCCGGTAGACAGACGCACCCAAGCCACTTTCCGCAAAGCAGAGTTCGGCTTCTTCGGAGTTTTTGTTTTCACCTGCAGGCAGACACCGCGACGTTGCGGGCATTTCTGCAGTGCTGGTGATTTGCTTCGTTTCCTTTTCGGTTTTCGTGGTTTACGAACCAATTGGTTAATCGTCGGCATGTTTCTCCTTTAGTTAATACTCAATAAGTCCCAATAAAGGCATTCCTTTACTGGGGAGATACAGGATATTATAGGGGATTAACCGAATTACTGCAAGAGAGGAATAGGGAAAGGAGGAGAAAGGGAGTAATAAAAACGCAGAGAAGCAGAGATACAGAGGAAAAAGAGAAGGGGGAATTGCAAAACCAAGAAAAAATTTCATTTTTTCTTGGTTTTGCAATTCCCTCACTTTTGTTTTTCTCTCTTTTTTCTCTGTGTCTCTGCTTCTCTGTGTTTTTATTTCCCTCTCACCCCTCTTTCTTTCTCCCTCCTAGCCTCTTACTCCCATTCGATGGTGCCGGGGAGTTTGGAGGTGATGTCGTAGACGCCGCACTTCATCTTTAAGACCCTTCTTCCTTGTCTCATTCTTTAACCAT
>JAAKFP010000207.1 GCA_011065005.1 Chlamydiota bacterium
ATCTTCTCTTGTGAGTGTATTCTTGAGACCATCTGGGAAAAGATCGGCTTTTTTGGGATCACCCAAAACCCTTACTATTGAATTTCCCTCCTATGAGGTCAGGAGTTCTGAACTTATTTTTGCACAGTTCCTTATGTTTTTTTAAAAAGCACCATATCTTGTGGCATATCTTGGTGCTCTTCCGCTGAAATATGATCGAGTATCGTAAATCGTTGGGCTAGGTGCTGCTCTACCCATGGCCGAGGGTGGAACACAGAACACAAATTACTTCCAGCACCGGAGGGATGTTTAACAATCAGCTCGTGTCGACCAAATCTTTCCTTTTCCTCAACGGTAAGATTATGCAAGGTCGACGTTCCATGAACAGTAAATATCAGATGCCCTCCAGGTGCAAGAATCCGATACACCTCATCAATCCAAGCATGCTGAAGATCTTCGCTTAGGTGTGTGAATACAGAAATTGCATAGACCAAAGTATGTTGGTTATCTTTATACGGTAAGGGCGGTTTCAGAGAGTTTTGTATGAACTCAGCAAAGGGCTGTTCACGCGTACACCAATCGATCAGTTTTTTATTGTAGTCACAACCGTGAAGTTCGCATGCAGTTAGACCATCAAAGTGGCGCAAAACCCGTGCACAACCACAGCCAAAATCTAAAATAGATTTTTGGTCTACTAGATTAATGCCATGCTTTCCAAGAAGTGCTTCAATATGTTTGCTTCTCACGCGCCCTTCACTCAAAAACAGTTTGTCGCTCGTATTACCGGACACAAGCATCCTTAAGTAATGAGGTGGCAAAGGAAAGGCTAAAGACTTGGCTTCGTTACATCTGTCAACAGAGCGGCATGATTTTATATACTCTCTAATCCGGAACAGGGGTAGCAATAGCCCAAAATCATCTAGGAATTTTTTGACTTTATGTTTAACAATCATCTGCTTGGTCGAGTCTAAACCAGTTTAATGTGGAGCAATCTATACTAAAGATAACTTTTACAAAGTCAAGCTAAAGAGGGAGTTGCACAGGGCTCATTTTTGTACGTCTGGGCTATCCACTTTCAGGCCTTCGGCCCTTTGATTTTCCACATTTTTGGCTGGGGCCATCGTCCCAGAAATAGTGACCTGAATAGTTACAAGAATTTTAATGCGTTAGCCCTGCCTGGGGAGGTGCTTCCCGTTGCAATTTTGCTTGGTCAGCTATATACTTTGGAGGAATTTCTCTTCATAGGAAGGGATGAAAAAAACGTGGCTTATAAAGATGCGGGTATTACATCTTCCAACAGATATAGGAGGGAATGCGTGGGGCCTTTCACGTGGTGAACGGGCATTGGGTCTTCAAAGTGATGTTTTGCTAAAAGAAAAGTCTTCTTTAGGTTATCCCGCTGATATCCAACTTAATATCCAAAAAACAAAAGGAAAAGTTTCCGAATTTTATAAATTACTAAAAACGTTCATTAATATTCGCAACCAGTATGACGTTTACCATTTTAATTTTGGGTCGTCTTTACTACATTTTCCGGGCTTCCCTTTTCTCAATCAACTTGACCTTCCTTTTTATCCTCAAAAAGCAAAGCTGTTTGTTACGTATAACGGATGCGATGCACGTCAGAAGTATCCAACAATGAAACGAATGAAAGTCGCTGCGTGTCACAACACAAATTGCTATCAAGGAATGTGCAATTCGGGACGCCTCGACCAACTTAGAAGGCTTGGCATTCGGAAGATGGAGCGTTATGTTCACCATTTTTGGGCATTAAACCCTGACCTCCTGCATTTCCTGCCGCCGGGAAAATCGTCCTTTTTGCCTTACTCAGTGTGTAAATTTGATGTGGGGCTTCATCAACCAAAATTTGGTAAGAAGTTAAAGGTAATTCATGCACCGTCTAATCGTGAGGCGAAAGGTTCTGTTTATATCATTGCTGCTTTAGATAAACTGCGTCGGAAATATCCTGATCTTCTGGAAGTTAACATTATCGAAAATGTGTTGCATGAAGAAGCTTTAAATCTTTACAAACAGGCAGATCTCATTATTGATCAGATTCTCATTGGATGGTATGGCGCCTTTGCGGTCGAGGGAATGTTAATGGGCAAACCTGTAGTCGCAAGAATTTCTGTTGAGGATCTGAAATTTGTTCCGGATCAAATGGCTCTTGATTTACAGAACACAATCATCCAAGCTGACCCAACGACTATTTATCATGTTTTGGAGAAATGTATTCAAGATCGTCAGTTTTTAAAAGAAAGATCTCAAGCTTCGATAGAATACGCTAATAAGTGGCATCATCCTCAATTTGTTGCGGAGATGACGAAAGAAAAATACGAGATGAATTAATGTGTGGAATCGCGGCCATTTTTGGTTTAAGGGCAATTCATAAACTCCCTCTTCTTACGAAGATGATGACCGATGTTATCCAACATCGAGGTCCTGATGATGAGGGTGTTGTTCTCTTTTCGCAAGAAGGCGATCCTACTATTTTGGGTGGGGAGGATACTCCTGAAGGTGTCTTCAAGGAAAATCTACCATATTGCCCTAAAAAGAGACGGTTTTCTGATGGATCTTATATTGGAGCTCTTGGTCATCGTAGATTGTCGATTATAGATCTTTCACCAGCCGGTCACCAACCCATGAGCTCCGAAGATCAGCGTTATTGGATTGTGTATAATGGGGAAATCTACAACTATTTGGAAATTCGTAAAGAGCTCGAGAGTAATGGACATCACTTCTATTCACATACCGATACCGAAGTGATTTTGAAAGCATTTAGTGAGTGGGGTGTTGATTGCTTACATCACTTTAATGGAATGTTTGCATTTGTGATTTGGGATGTTAAAGAAAGGCGCCTTTTTGCCGCTAGGGATAGGTTTGGTGTTAAACCATTATACTATTGGATAAATCCAAAGGGGATGCTGGCTTTTGCTTCCGAAATCAAGCAGTTTACCTTATTGCCCGGCTGGAATCCCAAGATAAATCATCAACGTTCCTATGATTTTTTAAATTGGGGACTCACAGACCACACAGAAGAGACATTGTTTGCCGGTGTTAAACAGCTCAGAGGCGGGCATTACATCTACTGCCCAATTGACAACATCGAAACACAAGAGCTTAAAACAAGACAATGGTATCAGTTACGCCACAGCCCTTTTAAAGGAAGCTTCGAAGAGGCAAGCAAGGAGTTTGCCGAAATGCTTCGTGATTCCATACGGCTTCGTTTACGAGCGGATGTCGATATCGGTTCTTGTCTGTCGGGAGGGTTAGACTCCTCCTCGATCGTTTGTTTTGCAAATGCACTACTTAAAGAGAAAAACGCTGAGGCTAGGCAAAAAACATTTTCAGCCTATTCGGATGTGCTCTGCTTTGATGAAAGACACTATATTGAGATCGTCGCAAATCGAATGAATGTAGAGGCTCATTCAACAACGCCATGCCTGGAACATATGGAATCCCTCGTTCCGGAGATTATTTGGCATCAAGACGAACCTTATGGATCGACTAGCATTTATGCTCAATGGCTTGTTTTCGATCTCGTTAAAAAAAACAAAGTCAAAGTTATGCTCGATGGTCAGGGGGCTGATGAACATCTAGCCGGTTACATCCCATTTTTTGGATGTCGATTCTATGACCTATTTAGATCGATGCAATGGAGGACCCTCATACAGGAGATGATGATGACAAAAAAGAACCACCCCCAGGTCAATCCTCTATTCTTGTTTGCAAGTAGACTTGTGCCGCATGCAGTACAACAACCGCTTAGGCGTCTTTTGCAAAAAACCGCCAGCAAACCGAATTGGATTGACTTTCGTTTTCTCTCTGCAAAAAATCTCGTTCCATTTCAAAGCAGTAAGCAAAATCATTTGAGGGATCAATCTTCTCTGCAATTGATGCATACCAGCCTTCCAATGCTTCTGCGGTATGAAGACCGGGATTCCATGGCCCACTCCATAGAGTCGCGAACTCCTTTTCTCGACTACAGGCTTGTTGAATTTACTTTAGGACTTCCCAGTGAATACAAGCTGTCACATGGGCTTACTAAGCGGGTGCTCAGAAAGGGGACAGAAGGAATTATGCCGGATGAAATCCGCAATAGGATCGATAAAATAGGTTTTGCCACTGCTGAAGAAGAGTGGTTGACAAAGCGAAGGCCTGATGTTTTTCGAAAGTGGATGGATGACGCTATTGAGTCCTCTCAAGGTATTTTGAATCCTCAGGCTAGAGGAATCGTAGATGATATCATCGACGGGAAGAGAAAGTTCAGCTTTATCCCATGGCGCATCATCTGTTTTGGGCATTGGATGCAAAGGTTTTCAGCCTCTATTTAAGTTGACACCATTGTCTGATATTATGCCACTTTATGTGAGATGATCGAGTATAAGTACTCTGGTGAAAGATCGGCCCCATTGTCCCAAACGATGGTTCCTAGCTCTTTATTTACGGCAACCGTTGCAAAATATTCGACATCCTTAAGCTTAGAAAAAACTCCTTCAAAAGGAATGATACTTGAAATATCTACGCTACCTTCAACTCCATTTTCGAAGCGTAAAAAGAGTGTATAATTTTTCAGTATCTTTACCTCAATAATATCGTAAAGCATCTCGCTACTCCAAAGGTGGAATTTTTTTTAATTTTGAAAACTTTTCTGCCAAATGCCAGTCTTCCATTAGTGCTTGTTGGTGTATGCTTGCCCACTCTATTACCAAACCCAAGACCTTGGGCGGTAGTTTTCCATTCAACAACGCAAGGTCTTTGATTGAAATCGTAGCCTTGTATTCATTATATCTGACATGGAAATGTGGAGGATTATGCTCCTTGTAGAACATAGCAATTATTATCCCGAGAAATCGACTAATTTCAGGCATCTTTTCCTCCATGAACCCTTAGGTTTCTTAATTTAAGAATATCTCTTTTGTAAGAAAAAATCAATAAAGGACATAAAGGACGACACTGAGCCATCAGCAATTCCCGCTGGAAATTTCACCACAGAGAGCACAGAGAGAAATTTGAGGTTTTATGAGAGGGTCTATTTTTAATAAACCCCGAAATTTTTCCATTCTCTGTGTTCTCTGTGCTCTCGGTGGTAAATAAATCATTAACAATAAGA
>JAAKFP010000208.1 GCA_011065005.1 Chlamydiota bacterium
ATTTCAAAATAAAAGCCAAGAAATATTTTAATGTTTTTAAAAATATCTGTTCTAGAAATAAAACAGTTTAGGGATCGTATAAAAACAACCTTTACATTTCTAGCAACACAGCAGATGAAGATGCTGTGTTGCAAATTTTTGAAAACTAATAAGTTGACTGCAGATTTGTGCCTTGCAGATGAAGCGCTGTGTCACCATAAATGTAAAGTTTATTTTTATACGATCACTAAGTATTACAGGATGGGAAGGGAAAACAGGATAATGACTATTTATCCTGCCTATCGTGTTTATCCTGTAATATTTATTTTTTGGTGATGTCATCGATATGGGTTGCTTGGTAAAAGAGTAGTCGCTTTACGGTGGGGACGGTGTAAACATTCTTCGATTTCAGTCTCTAGGGTATGTTGAAGCGTAAAATGCTGGGAAAGGGAGTCAGTAAACCACAGATAAAATTCCTTTTTACCAGGCAAATGCTCGCTGAGCCGACACAAGAAATCTTGATGTTCTCGGTTTTTTCTGTACTCTGGAATTTTTAGAGGCATTTTAAGATATTTCATGTTCTCTAAAGTAAAGTCCCATAACAGTGTGCTGTGATGCAGCCATCGGTTTTTGCATATATATTGTGCGTTTCCTCCAAACTTTCTGTCACCGATGACGTAATCATTTTCTTCCACACGAAAATCTGCACCTTTGAAAACAGGTTTATAGAGGTTGCCTGCCCAGCCAAGAATCTGTTTTGGAAAGTTAGCAATTGGAACAGCATGGCTTCCGCAGATGAGTGTCACGAAAATTGTGCTTTCATCGACAATCACTGTGCCTCCTCCGCTAAAGCGCCGGATGATAGGAATAGGATTTTTTTGGAAATGGTTTTTGTCGATCAGCTGTTCTGGCTTTCCGGAAATTCCCATAACGATAGCGGGTGTCGTTCCTGCGTTCAGGATACACCAGTTACGGTCGTCTGCCCGCAGCAGAGCCTCTTCAAGCTGTAGCTGACGGAAGATGGGCCAGTTTTGCAATTGAATGAATTGGAGTGACGGCTTCTCTGTCATTTTGTTACGCTGTTTTCTTGCTGTTTCCGTTTTCTTTTTACCAACTCAATAAGCAACACGGAGATGTCCGCGGGGGAAACCCCCGAAATCCGGGAAGCCTGTCCAAGGTTTAGGGGATTCGCTTGACTTAGCTTGTGCTTTGCTTCGTTGCGTAGGCCTAACACTTCGGTAAAGTCGAAATTTGCAGGAATTTTTACATTTTCCACATGGGAAAGTTTTTCAATTTCTAGATTCTGTCTGTGGATGTATCCTGCGTATTTGAGGTTGAGTTCGATTTGGAAGTTGCTCTCCTTTCCATGGTCGCGAATATCCTCCGGATACTGTTGTAATAACGAAGAATATGTGTTCTCAGTACGTCTTAGGAGTTGTGCTAAGGATTGCCCTTTCCCTTCGACCTGCTTATAAATTTTTTCAAGACGTTTTGATTCTTCCTCGATCGTTGATTCTTTATGTTTAAGTTTCACAAACTTGTTTTCGTCAACCAATCCTATCTCATAGCCATACTTCCGAAGGCGCAAATCGGCGTTGTCTTGGCGGAGCAAGAGGCGGTGCTCTGCACGGCTGGTAAACATGCGGTAGGGCTCGTCGAGTCCCTTGGTGATTAAGTCATCGATCATCACCCCAATATAGGCCTCTGAACGTTTGAGGGAGAAGGGAGGTTTCCCCTTTACCCTGTTTACAGCATTAATCCCCGCGATGAGTCCCTGTGCGGCAGCTTCTTCATATCCTGTCGTTCCATTGACCTGACCCGCTAAGAATAGCCCCTCGACGAGTTTTGTTTCTAAGTTCGGTCCCATCTGACCGCTAATGACATAGTCGTATTCGATAGCGTACCCTGGCCTCATCACTTCCGCATTGCGAAGCGCGGGGATGCTGTGGATGAAAGCATATTGTACCTCCAAAGGCAAAGATGAGGAAATGCCATTGGCATAGACCTCTTCGGTATTTATTCCCTCTGGCTCCAGAAAAATTTGATGTCTTTCTTTGTCTTTGAAACGCACCACCTTGTCTTCAATTGCTGGACAATAGCGAGGGCCTACCCCTTTGATTTTCCCTGAATAGAGCGGAGAACGGTGGAGATTGTCGGATACAATTTGTTGTGTTTCCTTGGTGGTGTAGGTGATGTGACAGGAAACTTGTGGCAATCGGGGGATACCCTCGTCGTCGAAAGAAAATCGAATGCCCTCTTCACCAGGCTGTTCTTCGGTCAAACTGTAATCGATGGAACGTTTGTTAATACGTGGTGGGGTTCCCGTTTTCAGACGCCCCAGTTTGAAGCCGAGTTTAGTTAAACATCCACTGAGACCCATAGAGGGCGGATCTCCCGCACGTCCTCCCGAGAAATTGTTCTCTCCGATGTGTAAAAGCCCCTTCATAAAGGTGCCTGAAGAGAGAATCACAGTTTTGCTATGGTAGATCACCCCTTCTTTGGTGGTCACCCCCTTCACTTTATCAGATTCAACTACGATCTCTTCAATCGTTCCTTGGATGATTTCAAGATTAGTCGTTTTTTCAAGACGTTTCTTCATCTCAAACTGATAGGCGGTTTTATCCGCTTGGGCGCGTGGAGCCCATACAGCAGGGCCTTTGGTGGCGTTCAGCATACGAAATTGTATGCCTGTAACATCAATCACTTTACCCATTTCACCGCCAAGAGCGTCGATCTCTCGCACCATCTGCCCTTTACCAACACCGCCAATCGCTGGATTGCAGCTCATCTTGGCGATAGTATCTAAGTTCATGGTGAGCAAAAGCGTACGCGCACCCATTCGCGCTGAGGCGAAGGCGGCTTCGCATCCTGCATGGCCTCCACCCATTACGATGACGTCATATTCGACGGGATATTTCCACATGGTCTAAAATGAAGAATAGATGTTATTTGTTTTTGTGCCGGTCGCGTCGGCTGCGCTTTTTGCGCTTATGCTTGGCGATCTTTTTTCTACGCTTCTTTTTTACAGAAGACATGATTTCTCCAGAATGTAAATCGTTTATTCAATTTCAATACAATATTTTCTTATACAAACATAAATGCTACTGAAAACAAGAGAAAAAGTAAAGAAAATCGATGTTGTTGTGGTATTTACCACAGAGTCCACAGAGATCACAGAGAAATTATGAGATAAATCAGTCTAAACCTCTCCTTTCTTATACTCTCTCGGTGATCTCGGTGGGCTCTGTGGCGAATTGCGTAGCAAAACCAGCATAGTTCGCAAATTGGGCGATCTCTTTTCGGAATGTAAGCTTGATGTCGCCTATGCCACCGTGCCGGTTTTTTGCGACGATGAGCTCGGCTAGGCCTGGTTTATCCATGGGGTCGTAATATTCTCTGCGTAGTAAAAACATGACAAGATCGCTATCTTGTTCTAGCGAGCCAGATTCCCTGAGGTCACTCATCATCGGTCGGTGTCCTTGCCGCTCTTCAACCTTTCGCGAGAGCTGGGATAGGCAGAGGATCGGAATATTTAATTCGCGAGCAAGGTTTTTTAGGTTGCGCGAGATTTCAGAAATTTCGAGCTGCCGACTTTCTGAAGAACGATACGTTCCCGAACCTCCTAATAACTGAAGGTAATCGACGACGATAAATCCTACGCCATAGCTTTCTTTCATTCGGCGGGCACGTGCACGTAAATCGGTGATGCCGAGGCCCGGCTGGTCGTCTATGATGAGGGGATGGTTTTGGACCTGATTCACAGTCTCTACGATCCGTTGGTATTCCAAACCATCAAGAGATCCCGTCTTGATTTTGTCTGATCCTACCTCCGATTGAGAGCAGATAATCCGATGGACAAGTTGCTCTGCGCTCATTTCCAAGGAAAATATGCCCACGGGAATGTTGTTTCTAAAGCAGATATTTTCCGTAATGTTGATAGCAAGAGCTGTTTTTCCCATAGCGGGGCGGGCAGCGAGGATCATGAAATTCGAGTTATTAAATCCATTGATCATTTTGTCTAAATCAACGAAATGGGTAGGAATACCAGTGATGCCGGTTTCATTTGGGTCTCGATCTTGATATTTCTCTTGCCGCTCCTGAAGTTCTTTGAGGTATTGTTTTCCTGACTCCGATTTTACTCCAGACAGGACCTCGCCGATTAAAGCTCCCTCTGAAGACCTTGCAGACTGGCCAATTTGGAAGAACATCTGCTGTGCTTCATCAAGGATAGCACCTACATCGTCAGGTTCATGGAGAGCCTTTTTTTCGATCACTTGCGAGACATTGATCATTCTTCGCAGCACTGCTTTGTTATGAATGATGTTGGTATATTCTTCGATATATGCAGACGTACCAGCATATTGCGCCAAAGTGGTGACATAACCCGGTCCACCCACCGCGCCAAGTTTTTCTATTCGTTTGAGCTCTTCACAAATAAGGTGAACATCGGCAGGTTTGTCATTTTTGTACGCAGATTTTAAAGTCTGAAAAATGATCTTATGCTCGGTATAATAGAAATCGTTCTCTTCGAGTCTGTCTGCGGCAACATTGAGAGCGTTGATGCTTGTAAGCATGCAGCCTAGGACCATCATCTCCGATTCTTTGGAGTTTGGAGCGACTTTTATCTTGATGTCTGGAGTAGTCATTGTTGTTTCCTAGATGATACGATTTGCACAAAGAGCATAAAAAATCCCTTCATAATGTGTAAAGAGGAAAAAGTCTCTTTGCGGAAAAAGGGCGTTATGTTTACCATATTCGTTGATATGGAAAGATGGCTGAGTGGCCGAAAGCACGTCCCTGCTAAGGACGCATACTCAAGGGTATCGAGGGTTCGAATCCCTCTCTTTCCGTTTGAGTGAGGTGTCAGGTCTGATACCTGCTAATTCATGGTAAGTCAAAAGCCTGTCGATACCTCTTTTAACCTAGAAAACGCAGATATCCAATACAATCATAGCATGCTATAAATGCATTTTTTGGAACGTAAAAATGTCTTCGACTACATTTTTTGGAACGTAAAAATGTCTTCGACTACATTTTTTG
>JAAKFP010000209.1 GCA_011065005.1 Chlamydiota bacterium
GTCGTAAAACCCTTGTGCTTGTTCTTTGCTAAGATGTAGCATTTTAGCGGCGACTAGACGTAATCCACCCTTTTCTAGGCGGGATATCACATCACCAACAATATTTTTTCCTATAGCATCGGGTTTAATGATTGAAAGAGTACGTTCTATAACCATATGTCTCTGTTGCCTCCACATTATTGAGGGTTTAAAGGGAGTAAATGATAAACGAATAGGCCTTTAAAGGCAAAATACCCGCTTCTTGGGTATCTCTTTCCTTTGCGTTATTTTGAGAAATATTGTATCTTCGTACCTGTTAATTTTACCGAAAACCACCGTGAAAAAGCAATGAAACTACCTTTATCTTGGATTACCGAAATTATCGATTTGAACTTGCCGCCCCATCAGATTGCAAAAATGTTAACCTTGGCAGGTCTTGAGGTGGATGCATTTTTCCCTCTACCCCTTGGTTTTGAAAATATTGTCGTCGGATTCGTCACTAGAGTGGAAAAACATCCCGATGCCGATAAGCTCTCCGTTGCTCATGTCTCAGATGGTATCAATGAATATCAAGTGGTTTGCGGTGCTCCCAATTGTCGAGAAGGGATCAAGACAGCTTTTGCTATGGTGGGCGCCAAAATCCAAGATGAGGGGTCTAGACTTTTGAAGGTGAAGAAAACGAAACTCCGGGGAGTGGAGTCTCAGGGGATGCTGTGTTCAGAAAAAGAGCTCGGCCTCGGCGAAGACCATAAGGGGATTATGGAGTTTGCTGACCAATTCAAAGAGGGTGCAGATGTCGCAGAAATTTATGGAGACACAATCTTTGAAATTTCGCTGACTCCAAATCTCGGACACTGTGCCAATGTGATAGGTGTAGCAAGAGAGCTTTCCGCTGCTACTGGAAAAAAGGTTTCTCTACCAAAAATCTCTGTAAAGGAAGATTCAAATCAGCCAATATCTCAGGCAGCAGCTGTTGAAGTTTTAGACAGCGAAAAGTGCCCACGCTATGCTTGCCGCGTGATCAAGGATGTTAAGATTGGACCCTCCCCAGATTGGCTGCAAAAGCGGTTAACAGCTTCCGATTTTCGCCCTGTCAACAACATCGTTGACATCACCAACTATGTTCTCTTGGAGATGGGACACCCTCTTCACGCTTTCGACTACGACTGTGTTGACGGTCATAAAATACTCGTCCGCCAGGCTAAAGAAGGGGAGATGTTCGTTACCCTTGATGAAAAGGAAAGAAAATTATGTGCTGATGATTTGTTGATATGTGATCAGAATAAACCCGTCGCCATTGCAGGTGTAATGGGAGGCCAGAACTCTGAAGTTAGCGAAAAAACAACAAATATTCTTCTTGAGGCTGCATACTTTCAGGCGACAGGCATTCGGAGGACAAGTAAACGATTGGGGCTACAGACAGAGTCATCGAAAAGATTCGAAAGGGGATGTGATCCGAATAATGTAATCAATGCCTTAGACCGAGCTGCTATGCTGATGCAGGAGATAGCTGGGGGGAAAGTGTGCGCTGGAGTTGTTGACGTTAAAGATCACGATTTCCCCATGAAAGTGATCAAATGCCGCCTGTCCCGCATCAATAAGATCCTTGGTACTAAGTTAAGTCTCAGTGAAGTGGAAACAGTTTTCCAACGGCTTGAGATGGAGTGCTCCTGGGATGGTCAGGATCTCTTTACGGTAAAACCTCCAACCTACCGCGTAGATATTCACGAAGAGATTGACCTCGTCGAGGAGGTTGCCAGGATTTATGGGTACGAGAATATTCCCAAAGAGGCACCACATTTTTTCTCTTCCCCCCTTCCACACGCTCCAATTTTTCTTTTCGAAAATGAAACTCGCTCCCATCTTATTTCCGAAGGGTTGCAAGAATTTGTAACCTGCGACCTCATTGGACCTACGCTTCTAGATATCGTAAAAGAGTCTGTCATGCCAGAAGAGGCTATCGTCAAAGTCGTTAATCCAACTTCGATAGAACAATCCATACTGAGAACTTCTCTACTTCCGGGGATGCTGCAGCTGGCGAAATACAATTACGATCGGGAATGCCACGATATCCATGGGTTTGAAATCGGCCGTATCCACTTCAAAAAAGGGGAACAATACAAGGAACAATCGGTGGCGGGTGTCATTCTGAGTGGAAAAAATACCCCTCTACAGTGGGGGGAGAAGCCTTCCAACGTCGATTTCTATGATCTAAAAGGGATCGTCGAAAATCTTTTTACAGAGATTGGAGCCGAGACATTCTCTTTTAAGAATAACGCTCTAAAAATCTTCCATCCGAGCCGTCAAGCATCGGTCTATGTGGATGGATTGGAAATCGGCACCCTCGGAGAGGTGCATCCGGCAATTTTGCGGCGCCTTGACATACCCCAAAGAATATACTTTGCAGAACTGGATCTGCACAACCTCATCCAAGTGCGAAAAACTGAAATTATGATGAGGAAAATTCCTATCTTTCCAAGTTCCAAACGAGACTTGACCATAACGCTCAAAGAAGAAGTTCCTATACAGAAGATTTTCGACATCATTTACTCTATACCTTCGAAACTTCTGGAAACGGTTACACTTATCGATGTCTACCGCAGTGATAAGATTGGAAAAGAAAATAAAAATGTTACATTTCATTTTGTTTATCGCGACAAGAAAAAGACCATTGCGCAGGAGGCTGTAGAGTCAGAACATGCGCGTATTTCGTCGCAAATTGAGTCACGAATTTAGGAGGTTAACATGCGATTCGTACTTCCCATTAGCTTAATCCTAGGGGTTGGCATCGTTGCCAGCGCCTGCTCGAACCGGTATTGTGATGACTGCTATCCTTATGGAAGGGTAGTGAGCGAAACATATGTTCACAGATACGGCGTCAACGTTCCTAAAACGGAATGGGCGACGCGTGGTAGAAGTGGGCAAGTGGTTTCCACTCTTAACACAGGAGTTGTCGTCACCAAAAACTATTTAGATGGTACTCTTGAAGGGGAAACCACGTATACTTTCCCTCATAGCCAAGCCATTGAAAAGATCGAAACCTACTCTCAAGGGAGTCTCATAAAAGAAAGGGAAAACCATTCTTCTGGTATCCCACAAAGGCAAACAGAATTTCTGTTACCAAATTCAAGAGCCATTACGGTTTGGTACGAAGATGGAACACCACATTTTCGAGAGACCTATGAAAATGAAAGGCTAACAGTTGCTGAGTATTACACGACCCAAAATCAGATAGAATCCAGAATCGATAACGGCGAAGGTTATCGAATCAATCGGGATGAATTTGGGCAGATTCTCTCCACAGATAACTTCGAGCAGGGGCAGATTGTGCAACGGACAGTATGCTATCCAAACGAAGCGCCCAAAGAAGTCCTTTCCTATAGAAATGGGAAAGTGCATGGCCAAAAGAAAACATTCCTTCCTTGTGGTGAACCCAACACCATTGAGGAGTGGGTCAATGATAACCAGGAAGGGGTCACTATTGTTTTCCAGAACGGGGAAAAAGCCGCTGAAATTCCCTATGTCAGCGGAGAAAAGAACGGCATAGAACAACGCTATCGGGATAGCCAATACCTTGTGGAAGAAATTTCCTGGAAAAATGGAAAGAGACATGGCCCTTGCTGTGCTTACATCGGAGAGGACAAGCACGTTTCCTGGTATTATCAGGGGAGCGAGGTGACAAAAGCTCAATATAATCGATTAACACATCCAATGAGGTTATAGGACAGCTTGGGTCCGCCAATAGAAGTGCAGTTTTTTGTTCATGAGGAAAAAATCTCCCATATAAAGCTTTTTTTCAAAAATTGCTTGGGAACACAATGGGAGATTTTTTCCGATATACCTTATCCTGCTCTCGAGAAGAAAATCTCCACCTGGATGGGTCAGTACTGTTCTGGAAGAGAACCTTCCATTACATTGCCCTTTGCTTTTTCTGCTCTTCCCTCATTTACAACACGCGTTCTTGCAGCAATACAGTCGATCTCTTTTGGTAAGTGTGTGAGCTATAAGGAGTTGGCGTTACAGCTGAAAAACCCAAGAGGCTGCAGGGCAGTGGGTAATGCCTGTGGTCGCAACCCTTTTCCCCTCATTGTTCCCTGTCACAGGATTTTAGCCCACAACCAAAAGATTGGGGGATACGCTTTAGATCTCAACCTCAAAAAAGCCCTTCTCGAATTTGAAGGGGTCCCTTTTTCCCTTTAGGAGCTGGGCCCAACCTCTTCCTCCAGAGACAACTTGTAAGTGTCAAAAGATCAATATTTTACATAAAACACTCCTTCCTCAGTTTCTGGCATGGTTTTGGCATATAGATCTGTCAGAAAACAAAGGAGGAAGCCATGGACAAGAAAGAACTAGAGAAAAAGTTGGCATACCTTGAGTTTGCTAATGATCAGCTTGTTACAGAGGTGACCTACGTGGACAGCCTTTTAAAGTCCATAGGCTTTCCTGAAGGTCTTCATTCTGTCAAGTCGGTTGCGAATGAGATCCTTGATGAACAACTCCTTGAAGGGGAGGAGTGTGAAAATTAATCTAATATTGAAGAGATCTTAATCCGCCGTTAATAGAGGTGTGGTTTATTAGGTACTTCAATAATAAAAAAAATACCAGTTGCAGACAAGTTAATACCCCCCAGGCTCAAAGGAAAATAAATAATAATGAGCCTGGGGTTTTTTTATGGGAGGAAGAGAAAGAGGGCTGCGAGGGGAAAACACAGAGGCTCAGAGACGCAGAGAAAAAAGAGAATAAATTATTTTTTATTCTCTTTTTTCTCTGCGTCTCTGAGCCTCTGTGTTTTAATTACCTCGCGGCTCTCTTTCTCCCTCCCTTCCTCCATCTTGGCACGGTTCTTGCACCTCATAACGTAGTGAAAGTAACTTTTGGAGGGTTCCCATGAAAAAAGAAGAATTAAGAAAAAAAATTGCCTCGTTAGAGTCAGCAAACGACCAAATTTACACCGAGCTTTCACATGTTGATGAACTCATGCGTTTGCTCGGCTTTCAAGATGGGTTGGAAACAGTG
>JAAKFP010000021.1 GCA_011065005.1 Chlamydiota bacterium
TTAGCTTGTATAACGAGTGCCAGACACTCGATTCGAATAAACGCCACCAAGAAAACAGGAACGAGGAGTTATGTCTAGAAAAATTACATAAGCAGAAAGCTGGAACGAGGACTTGTGCTTGACAAAATCACATAGCAGATGCACACAGATGAACACAGATCGGAGCTCTTCTGACCGACGACGGCCTATCTGTGTTCATCTGCGTGCATCTGTGGTTAAAATCAAAGTTTGAGGGTTGAAAATCTTAGTTTAAGTTGATGCCGTTGGGACCAACTCCGAAATGCTCCGAAATGGCCTTTAAAAAAAGGAATTTCTTTGTTAAAGTGCCGCTATTGGTTTTTATCAATTAATCATTTTATTGGAGGTTTCGTTGGCTGACGAGGAGTTCGTTTTCGCGTACAAAGAGGTCTATGACGTGGTCATTCCCGACCTTGACTATTATCTCCGTCAGATTGACTGTCGCGATGGGTGTCCTGTCAATACAGATCCTCGCGGCTATATGTTGGCTTTGCATGCGGGCAACTTCCTCGAAGGATACAAAATTGCACGGGGCCCGAACCCTTTTGCTTCTATCTGCGGGGTTATCTGTGGTGCTCCTTGTGAGTTGACTTGTCGAAGGGATCGTGTGGATAAGACGTTAACGATTCGGGCGCAAAAGCGGTATTTGGATGAGTGGTTTGGTCTGGACAAGGAAGCACATATTAAGTCTTTGGAAATGAGTTACTCTCGAGGGTCGACGAATCCCAAACCCAACGGCCTCAAAATTGCCTGCATTGGAGCGGGTGTGGCTTCTATGACGTGTGCTCACGATCTTCTTCGTTTAGGTTATGCTGTTGATGTTTTTGAAATGATGCGGATGCCTGGGGGCATGCTGACCTATGGGGTTCCAACATACCGTTTAAAGAATGAGATTGCCATCAATGAGTGTTTCGCAATTGAACATTTGGGAGCAAAAATCCATTACAACGTAAAGGTGGGTCGTGACATCACTCTAAATGATCTACAAGATCAATATGATGCGGTTTTCATTGGAATTGGCCTTTGGAAGTCTCGCGAACTTCCCATTGAAGGTGCGGATGCTCCCGACATCATTCGAGGAATCGAATACCTTCGGGTTAAATGTGCTGAAGAGGAGTGGAAAATTGGCGATAACATGGTGGTCGTTGGCGGAGGAAACGTAGCTTTTGACGTGGCTAGAACTTCTGTCAGGAATGGCGCGAAGAAGGTGACGATGGTTTGCTTGGAATCGCGCGATGAACAGACTGCTGACGAGTTTGAAATTGAGGATGGTGTTGAGGAGGGAATAGAGATCATCAATCGCGTGGCTCCCAAGGCTGTAGTCCGTGATGAGGAGGGAAAAATATGTGGATTGCGTGTTCAACGTATTCATCGATTGTTTGAGCATGACGGGAAGTTTTCTCCACAGCTTATTCCGGACACGGAATTTATTGTTCCTTGCAATACTTTGGCCTTGTCTATTGGGCAGGGAATGGACTCCAGCTTTCTCAGTGGCTGGGATAGGCGGGATGAGTTAGTGATCGATCGAGGTATTATCAAGACTGAGAGAGACACCGGCAGAACAACGGTAAAAGGGGTGTATGCTGGGGGGGATGCTGCCTTTGGTGCGGCGTTGTTTATCACGGCGATAAGGCATGGTCAAGATGCTGCTAGGGCTATAGATCAAGATTTAAAGGGAACGAAGCCCTATCAAGAGTTTGTGGGGGAATTTACAGAAATCACTCCAATCCGTGACAAAGAGTACCTTCGCACAAAGTGGGCTTTGCCAACGATGCAGCCTGCAGAGGAACGTATAAAAAATGTCGATATGGTGGAAAACAACTACACCGATGAAGCGGCACATCAGCAGGCGAATCGATGCTTACAATGTCATGTCAACCCTGTTTTTGATGGGGATTTGTGTATTAAATGTAATGGATGTGTGGATGTATGTCCCTGCAATTGCCTGAAGCTGATCCCCATTAGCAAGCTGAACCTCGACGTGGGAGAGGGAAACTTGCGCAAGGCTGTCGACAACTATTATGGTGTCGATTCTGCGGAAATGGAAGATGAAGAGCTTGATACAATGGGATCGGCCATGTTAAAAGATGAAGACCTTTGCATTCGTTGTGGGCTCTGTGCTGAAAAGTGTCCTACGCAGGCGGTCACCATGGATGTAATGAACTACACACACCATTGGATAGGATAAAAAAGGGAATAAGATGATTTGGTATCTAGGAGGGACAATACCTTTAGCTCTTGCAGGAATCATAGTTTATATCTATTTCCTGCGGCAAGGGCAGTTTGACGATCCGGAAGATGTAAAATACCAAATGTTTCGTGATGAAGAACAGGAATAGGAAGAGACCTTATGCCTAAGTATCGAAATTCATTAAATGTTGATGACGATGAAAAGGATCCATCAATTACTCGGCGTTCTTTTCTGGCTTTAATGGGTGTAGGTGCCTGTATCCTAGGCGCAGCACAAATGGCGGGTGCTTCCATGCTAGGGTACCTATACCCCAATGCGATGAAAGTTCCGCCTAGCGTGTTCTCTTTAGGACGTCCCGAAGAAGTTCTAGCATTAGAGGGAAAAATCTACAACGTCAAGCAGAAGGTTTTTATCGAGACGCTAGCGGGCAAAGTTAGAGTACAAACATCTGTATGCACCCATTTGGGATGTACCGTAAATATGGTTGAAACGGGATATGCTTGTCCATGCCACGGTTCGACATACGATCGCTTTGGGAGAAATACGGGAGGGCCCGCCCCCTTGCCTCTCGTTTTTTTTGAGGTGTTTAAAGGAGCTTCGGGAGATCTTCTCGTTGATAAGTCGAAAACAACCCTCGATTGGGAGGAGGCATGGTATACTCCTGTTGTTTAAGGGAGAGAGAAGGAGAAAGAAGGGGAGAGTAAGAGAGGGGAAAGAGAAAGAGGGAAATAAAAAAAAACGCAGAAAGAAGGGGAGTAAGAGAGGGGAAAAAGAAAAAGGAAAATAAAAAAAACGCAGAGACGCAGAGAATCAGAGGGAAAAGAGAATAAAATAGAAAAGAGAAGATTAAGGAAGAGAATCATGGCAGTTTTTAAAGGGAAACGGAGAAAAACTTGGGGTGAACACCTGCTTAATCTACCGCGCGTTTTTGTTCGATCGATTTTCCGACACAATTACCCAAATAATGATGTAGACCGCTCCGAAATTATTTTTAAAAACTTCTTTCTTCACTTCCATCCGGTAAAATGCCACAAACACTCGCTTGACCCCTTCTCCACTTTGGGTTTGGGAACGATCACTTTTAGTTTGTTTCTGATCCTGACATTCACGGGTGTCGTTCTCATGTTTTACTATGTCCCTGCGGAAGATCGCGCTTACAACATCATGAAGGATTGGCAGGATACCACTCCTTTTGCGATGATGTTCCGAAATATGCACCGCTGGGGTGCTCATTTGATGGTGATCTTTGTCTTTCTGCATATGGCACGTGTTTTCTATACCGGCTCCTATAAAAGTACGCGGAAATTTAACTGGACAGTGGGCGTTATTCTTATGGTTCTAACGCTTATCCTTTCCTTCACAGGCTACCTCCTCCCCTGGGATCAGCTTGCTTTTTGGGCAGTAACGGTAGGGTCCAACATCGCCGGATATGTTCCCAACATCCCCGGCTTTGAACACAATATCAACAAGGTGATGCTTCTCGCTTCCACAACTGTGGGGCAGGATGCTTTAATCCGCTTTTATGTTCTCCATGTGGCGGTACTTCCTTTGATTGTTTTCACGTTAATTGGGGTGCATTTTTGGAGGATTCGTAAGGACGGAGGGCTAGCAAGGCCTCCGGACAAGATCCGCCCCGACCCTTACCGTGTTGTGCAACGTTCTGATACAAAAGAGTCATTTGCTCCGGGAGTGAAACGCACATATGGACTTATGGAGCTAGTGCGAGGAACATGTCCACAGGTAGACAAGGGACCCTATAACTTTGTCTTTTCCTGGCCACATCTGGTGAGGGCTGAGACGGTTTGCTTTCTCTTTTGTACGGCGCTTGTGTTGGGGCTTTCTTTCATCGATGCTCCCCTGGAAGAACCGGCCGATCCCAGCAAACCCCCGAACCCATCAAAAGCTCCGTGGTATTTTCTCGGATTACAGGAAATGGTGGCGTATGATGCCTTCTGGGGTGGTGTTGGCATTCCTGCTTTGATCGTCATTGGATTGATGCTTATCCCCTATCTCGACAGAAACCCCCATGGCGAAGGGGTCTGGTTCCATAAAAGTAGGTATTTGGGGATTTTTCTCTTCACATTGTTTATGACCTGGCAAGGCATTCTCATTGTGGTTGGAACCTATTTTCGTGGTGCGAATTGGGGGTGGATATGGCCCTGGACAGAGAATTTTGCTAGACACTGAGGAGTAAAAGACCGGATGCGTGGGAATTGGTATCAATTGTCGTTAATTTTTCTTGGAATCGTCGTTACAGCACTTTTTGGAGTGTTCCTGTACCGAGAAATTTTCCCCGAATACAAGATCTATCAGAATACCTATGTTGAATTGGAACAGCTTCGTTCAGAATACACCGGTGAGAAGCCTCCCTCTTTTGGGACGGGGATAAAGCAGATTTTGCTTGAGAGTGATGACAAAGGACCACATACGATCGATCGTTGTAATTCCTGCCATGTGGCTTTGCAGTTTTCCCATTTTTCCCCAACAAAGATCGCTAAAAATGTCGACGGTAAGATCATTTACGGCGAGGATGGCATTCCCGTTCAAGAGCCCAATGAGGACTATATTTGGGGTGAACTCGAGCAAAAGGTTGCCACCCTGAAGGAGGAGGGGCATCTTCGGGAAGCGGAGAAATTGGAAGCTCTTAAAACCGCAAAAGTTGGGGATAACGACTACGATGTGACAAAAGTTCTCAGAATGCATCCCTTGGTGGGAAAGGAGACGCGTCCTTTTCAACATCATCCTATTGATGAATATGGTTGCACCTCCTGCCACAGCGGCAATGGAAGAAGTGTGGTTACGGATAGAGCGCATGGTCCTGTTTTTGACGAGCAATATGAAGAGCAGTTCACGGGACCAAAACCGCAATTTACTGAACCTGATCCCGATAATGACCCTCAATTTGCAAAGGTTTTTAACCACATGCCGGGGCATCGCCTCCTTTTTCAGACGACCCCCATCTATGTTGGAGGTTTAATTCAGGCAAAGTGTGTCCAGTGTCATCAGTCTAGTGAAGGCAAAACTCAAGAGGTTGTCCGAAAAACTGGAGTTTCTACAAAGAATTATCACCGTGGGAGGGAGCTATACATCTCTCAAGCGTGTTATGCCTGCCATCGGATCGATAACCTCACCCGTGGAGGCGTAGGACCGGAGCTTACGAACATCGGAGAATACTATCCTTGGTACATCAAAGAGGCAATGGTATGGCCAAAGGCGAACTTAAAAACTTCCACCATGCCAAACTTCCACTTGGATCATGAAGAGTTGGAAGATCTGATGACTTTTCTTCTAGCACAGCGTGGCAGAGGAAAGTCGGTGTCGGAAACCAGCTATCGCACAGCGCTATCTGAATGGGAAGCCGGCCGTAAGCTTCCTTGGGAAAAGCCGATTAACCCCGGGAAGCTGCTCGATTTGCGTTATTCTATGACGGTTTTTGCTGCGGAGGGTTGTGCTGCGTGTCATCGTCTGAAAGGATTTGAGTCCAATGTCGGGTTCCGTGTTGAAAAGGAAAAACCCGATTTTGAAACTTTGTATAAAGAGAGAGAATGGTTTAGGGATTTGTTCCCTGAGACGGTTATTGGTTCGGAGGTTGTCGAAGCGATCGATGTCCATGCTTCTGAAATCGACCGACGTATTGTCGATGATGTAAGAGCGGATTCTCTTCTTGAAGAGTTGGAGGAGGAATATCCCAAACTCATTGAATCCTACTACGACAACTTCAAGTACGCTTTACGTGCAAAAAATCACCTCTTTGCACAAAACAGTGAAGGGAAAAAGGAGTGGAACGAGAGGGTATATCGCATATTGATGATGTACGTTCAGGAGTATGGCTTAGGCCGTCTGATCTGCCCTCGCCCCAATTGGTCCGGCATTTATCGTAGTGATGAGTGGTTGATCGAGCACTTCCGCAAGCCAAGCCGACACACGGCGCGCTCTCTTATGCCGGTCATGCCCTTTGATGACAGCAAATTCTATGCTCTTACCTACATGCTCGATGAGCTTGCAAAGCGCAATCGTGATGAAGTTCGTGAAATTTGGGATAATCGAGGTTTTAATCCAGAGCTCGCCTACCAAACACACTGTTCTCAGTGTCATGGCGAATATCTCCATGGAAACGGACCTGTTGCAGAATGGATCTATCCCATTCCAAAAAATTTACGGAACGCCGATTTCCTACGCAATTTTACGCGCGAAAATGTCATTAGTTCGATTGTCCATGGGGTGAAAGGAACACCGATGCCTCCATGGGGAGAAGTGGCTGAAGATAAGCCTTTTCCACCAGTGCTTACGGAAAATGAAATCACGCAACTTGTGGACTGGCTTTTCTCTTCACTGCTAGGAGGAACGGTGATCCGCTCTTCTGAAGACGTAGAAAAATGGCAGTATGATACCGAAGATGTTTTGGAAGAGTTAAAAAAGGAAGGAAATGTCCTAGAACCTGGAGAGCTTCCAGAATTTCTTGAAATAGAAGATATTAAGCCAGACATGAGTGCCCTTCCTCGAGAGGAATATTATGCCTCTTTAACTCCAAAGGTCTATGGTTCTGAGCCGAAAGTAGAAGATGTCTTTGATGTTTCTCCTAATCCGATTCCTGGTCCAGAGGAGCATGCCTACCATATCAAGAAAAAGTACTATACCGAGGAAAATATTCGCCAAGGGCAGCAGTTCTTCGAATTAAATTGTGCAGTATGCCATGGCAAAGAAGCGGATGGGATGGGATTTCGTGCAGGAACGATGTACGATGCCAAACCTCGAATGTTAACAAACTTGCATTGGATCGATACAAGAGACGATCTTCGGCTGATACGATCAATAAAGTATGGTGTCCTAGGTACTTCGATGACCCCTTGGGGAGACCAGACAAGTTCCTTGCAACGTTTGCAGCTCGTCATTTTCATTCGGTCACTGAGCCTCGAACAACAACAGCGGGATGATTTGTTTAATGCCATCTATAAAGTTTTTGATCGAGCGGATCAGGTTCTTGATACGGCCCGAAGTTTTGGATATCAAACCGTTAACGAGTTGAAAGAACAACTCGCACAGGCAAGTGAACAACGGGCAAAATTGTACGAGAAAGTCGAAAAAGGTACCGCCCAACCGGAGGAGGCTCTTGCTCTCTATAAGCAGGAGCTAGATATGTCTCAACAAGCGAAACAGCATGAAGAGACGGATCATCTTCTTCAGGAGATCAAAGAGACGGTGAAAAAAGAGAGTAAAATTTATCAATCGATGGGTGTTGTTTTACTGGGTAAAGCGTTTTTTGGGGGAGTATTTGAGAAATACCTTCAACTTGTAGAGTATGATAATGCCCAGTATGAAGTTGTCGAGAGTAAATTGCAGGTGAACTTTGATCCGAAAAAGGAAGCTGAAATCAAAAAGAGAGAGCAAGAACTTATTGCCCGAATTGAAAATCAGATTCGCAAAATGGAAAAAGAAAAGTCGTTGCTCGAAGGAGAGAAGGAGTTGGCGAATTTGGACTACGAGATTCGAAGCTATACCAACATGCGTAATTCTTTCCTCTCTGGCTTTGAAGAAACCTTGCAGTTGAGAAAGCAGCAGCAACAGCTTTATGAGGAATATGTTAGAAAATTAGCTGTGCAAAGAGGATAAATGCCCATGACAAAATATAACGATACACCCGTGAAATTGATGGTATACCCCTCAATCATCTTTATGGTGATCGGGATGGCTATTGGGGTTTTCCTCTCCTTTAACACGTATCTCTTCCCAGACTATTTCTCCGGAGAATATATCCATTTTGGAAAGTTGCGTCCCGTTCATGTTCATAGCGTTGCTATCCTTTGGTTGTATTCTGTAAGTGTCGGGTTCTTTTATTATTTTGTGCCCCGATTGTGCGGTGTGCAGATTTGGAGCGCAAAAATGGCCTATTGGTCTGCGGGACTATGGTGGTTTTCTCTTGTCATCGCAGAGTTTTCCTACCCCTGGGGAACAAATTTTGGATGGGAATATGCCGAACTTCCGGATTGGGTCTGGTGGATTCCGACGAAACCACTCTTTGTTGTGGCATGGCTGCTTGTAGTCGTTAACATCTTTGCAACGATCGCCACACGTAAATACAAGAAAATGTACGTCTCTCTGTGGTATACAATGGGAACGCTCATATGGGGAACGTTTACCTATCTCGCAGGAAGCTATGCTATCAATTGGGTGCCGGGAGGGATTTCTCGGGTAAACATAAGTTGGTTTTACGTACATAACCTTGTTGGTTTAATTTTTACTCCCATGGGTTTAGCTACCGCCTACTACTTTTTACCGAAATTGGCAAACACCCCGATTTATAGTCATCGCCTCTCGATGGTGGGCTTTTGGTCTATAGCCTTCATTTATGCTTGGACCGGTGCACACCACATGATCCACGGTCCTATCTCACAATGGCTACAAACGGTGGCGATTATTTTCTCCATTTGGCTCTTTATTCCCGTTTGGACTGTGGTTCACAACCTTTTCTACACCTTGCTTCCTAAGTGGAAAGAGTTCACACAAAGCACACCCGTTCGCTTTTTGATGATGGGTACAATGTTCTACTTCATTACGTGCATACAAGGCCCTCTGATGGCCTTACGTAATGTTAATGAAATCACCTCCAAAACCGACTGGATCATTGGCCATGCTCATGTCTCACTCTATGCGACGTTTACCTTTTTTGCTTTTGCCGGTGTCTACCAGGTGATTCCTGTGATCACGAAAAAGCCGTTATGGTCAAAGGCTATGGCGGAGTGGCATTTTGCTTTAAATATGATTGGAAGCATCCCTTTTATGATTGCTCTTTGGATTGGTGGTTTTTACCAAGGGATGTTGTGGGCATACTGGGCTGATGGTACTACCTATGCAGAATTTCAAAATAATCTAAGTGTTATGCCCTTTTTGAAAACAAACGCCCTCATGCACCCGTGGTGGGCAATGCGAGCCATTGGTGGTACGATCATCCTCATTGCGAATATTATTTTTTTGATCAACATCTTTAATACAATCCTTCTGAAACCTAGAGAGAAAGAAGAGGTGGTGGCATGAGCGAAAATAATGAGCCCTTCATGCATAAAGTTGATGGTTCTGCGATTCTTACGTTTGTTGGAATCGTCTTCCTCTTTTCTTTTGCAGTGGTGATCACTCTTCTAGCTCCCCGCTACATGGATAAAACTTGGATGGAGCCAACAAGTTCTTATCAAGTGCAAATGTATGAAATTGCTGATCCAAATATTTATTTCAGCCGTTTGCGTAGCGATAGCACCGAGTTGCAGTCTGTGTATCACCTCAAGCAGGAGTATACTCTCCTAGCATTTCAAGAAGCGGAGGTTGTCCGTTTTGTTGCCCCTCCCGAGCTGCAAAAGTTTATCACAAAGTACCAAGACCCTAAACTCAGGCTGACTTCTCATCTCATGCTGTTGAGAAAACCGCAACCAGCAAGCTCTTTTAATGCTGTCGAGGCAGCTAATAGGCTTCGAGCCGATCTTCAAAAGCAGTGGGAAAAGGAGAACCCAAACTGGATAGAAGAAGGGCTACAGAAACCGGCGTTTGACATTCTAGAAGTTTTTGAGCCAATAGGAGAGGACGCTTTTGCTATCGCTCCAACCGATCGTATTTTAGAGAACTGGACGGATAAGGACTATGTCATTCTCGATGAGGAAGTTAAACAACCTTACCATAGAGATTCTGGAGTTGTTTACGTAAATAATCCGACAGAATATCGAGTTTCTTTTTTCTCCATAGGCCAAGAGGAAGGATGGAGCTATGATCCTGAGGGGGAATCCATAAAGGATCTCGCAGAGCTCACAAGTCATCCTTTAGGCTTCCGCTCTAGGCAAGATCTCATTGAGTTTGGAGAGCATCTCTATGCTATTGAGGGGTGTTGGTACTGCCATACCGATCAAACCAGAACGATTATTCAAGATGTGGTTCTTAACGGTTCTGAGTCGTATCCGGCGCCGCCCTCCTCTGCCAACGAATACATCTACCAGAAGATATCTTTTCCAGGAACACGGCGGATCGGTCCCGATGTTTCTAGAGTTGGAGTGAAAAGGCCCAGCCGCGACTGGCATCAGTCCCATTTCTGGTCTCCAAAGACTGCAAGTAGAGGGTCCATTATGCCTTCTTTTCAACACTTTTTTGATTACGATCCCCGTGGAACTTCCAGGAGGGAAACGGGAATACCCAATTATAAGTTTGAAGCGATCTTTCAATATCTGATGACAAAGGGCACGCGGATTACTTCCCCAACAGAGGCTTGGTGGCTGGGAAAGGATCCTGTACAAACCAAAGAGATCATTGAAGGGAAGAAGAAAATACAATGATTAAAGACGGTATAGGGATATATGGCTGCATTTTGCACTATTCGATGCTGATCGCCATTGTTGGTAGTTCTTTTCTCATTTTTATTTATCTGTGGCGCAAGGGGCGCCTTGATATGGATGAGGAACCCAAATGGGAAATGATGAAGTTAGATGACGAGGAGGATTCTCATGAGTGATCATGATGAGGAACTTGAAAAGTATGGAGACCCAAGAATTGCTTCCGGCAATGCCAAAATTCCTGGCTGGCTGAAAGTCGTATATTTTTCCCTGCCAATTTGGGGGATCATATGGCTGTTCCTCTATTGGAATGGAGTCTCAGGATGGCTGGACCGCGGACATTGGAATCAGCTGGAAAAAGCCGCCAACACCACCTACTCGGAAAGGACCGCTGAGTAAAACGGCAGCCATTCCCTCTGAAAAATAAATATTACAGGACAGGCATGATAAACAGGATAAATGGGTAAAGAAATAAGTAATCTTATCAGATAACGCTTCATAAGCAGGCTTGGGTGAAGGCGCGGTAGCGCTGAAAGGTGTAAGCCCCCCGTGAAGCGTTAGCGGAACGGGGGGTAGATATCGAAAAAGGAAAAACAGCTGCGGCAGCAGCGCAAGAAATTAATCTAACACAAACCGTTTATCATATTTTACATTCTGTCCATCTAAAAATTTGAGGTATTCCTCCTCGAAAGTCATTGTCTTATGATGTTCTTCCTGATTTTTAATGTAATTTTTCACCCCTTCTAACGAAGAGTAGCTCACCGTTAAAGATGCAAACCCCTTTTGCCATTCGAACTTGTCTAAGGTTGGATAATTTTTATTCGCCCATAGTGAAGAATGAGCTTTGACGTCTCTTATGAAGTGAGAATATTTATCTAAATTTGTCAAATACACCAATAGATGAACATGATCAGGCATTCCTCCTATTTCTAATAGGGTTCCGTTTAAATTTCTGACAATCCCTCCCATATATGCATATAAACGTGATTGTATTTCAGGGTTAATCAACGGTTGTCGGCGTTTTGTCGACCATATTAGGTGGGAAAAATGAACTTTGCACGAATGGTGTTATGGGAATGTGTTTTGTTGCGCTGCTGCCGCAGCTGTTTCGTTTTTTTTAACATCTACCCCCCGTTCCGCTAACGCTACACAGGGGGCTTACATCTTACGGCGCTGCCGCGCCTAAGCAAACGACGAAGATCGCAAAATTTTATCCTTTCTATCCTTTTTTTTGTAAATTCTCATCCACACTCTGTGGGCTCTGTGGTGAATTGTGCAACAAGTGCGTCTATTATTTCTCAGAAAGGGGGATCACGTCGGCGATATCTTCTCTCTTGTGGCGAAGCATCATCAGTCTGTCAAAGCCTACAGAGACGCCGCAACAATCCGGTAGTCCTTTTTCCAGGGCTTTGATAAAAGAATCATCTATGGGAAGGGTGTCTTTACCTAGTCTCTCGCGGGTTGCATTGGAATGAATCAGACGCTCATGCTGCTCTTCAGAGTTGGTTAGCTCGTGGTAGCCATTGGCGAGTTCTACGCCCTGATAAAAGATTTCAAAACGCTCTGCAATCTCTTCTTCACCGCGCTTGCGTGTTTGTGCCAGAGCGGCTTGGGTTGCAGGGAAATATTGCACGACGGTGAGTCCTTTCTGTCCCAATTGAGGCTGAATGACGACACCTAAAATGATATTGAGTAGAGCATCTTTTCCCTCTTCTTCAATATTTTGATAGGGATTAATTCCGCGCTCTTCAAGAAATTGCAGTAAGTCCTCCTCACTGGCTTGTAGGTAATCGATGCCAGCAAAACGCTTAAATGCATCACGATAAGTGACTTTTGAAAAAGGGACATCGCCGACAAACTCTTTAATAAATTCTATGGACTCCTCAATCATCGCAGAGAAAGGAACGTTTATGCGATACCATTCCACCATGGTAAACTCAGGATTGTGCTGCATGCTGCACTCTTCGTCTCTAAACACATGACACAGTTGGAAAATGTCACTCATCCCTTCCGCAAGCAGTTTTTTCATACCATATTCTGGAGAGGCATGTAGATATTGAGTCGTTGAGGAGACACCATAGGCGCGAATGAGTTCGATATGAACATCGATAGAGGCAGACGGGCTCATAATGGGGCAGTCCACTTCTATGACACCCCTTTTACGGAAAAACTCCCGCGCTTTATAGAACATTTTAGCGCGGTCTTTAAGAATTTGTATTTTTTCCGGATGCATACCTACTAACCTGATACACGAGAAACATATTCCCCTGTACGCGTGTCAATTTTTACAATTTCACCTTCTTCAAGAAATATTGGCACTTGAACCTTGGCACCACTTTCCGTTTCTGCAGGTTTCATCACTCGACCGGAGGCAGTATCTCCGCGGAATCCTGGGTCTGTCTTAACAATTTTCATTTCCATGAATATAGGTGGTTCAATGGCGACCGGTTCACCTTTGTAGAATAGAAGCTCATAGACGGAGTCTTCCATCATCCATTGGATGGCGTCGCCTACATGTTCCAGGGAGATTTTCAATTGTTCGAAGGTCTTGTCGTCCATAAAAACAATACCGTCCTGCTCCCGATAGAGCATGCGCATTTCGGTTTCTAGAATGTCGGCAACATCCATTTTTTCTCCCGACTTGAAGGTACGGTCAATGACTTTTCCAGAAAGGAGGTTTTTGAGTCGAACGCGGTTGAAGGCCTGTCCTTTTCCTGGTTTTACGAATTCGTTGGTCACAATCACATAGGGTTGACCTTCGATTTCAATTTTTAGGCCGTTTTTGAATTCATTGGTGCTAATCTGTGCCATAAACATTACCTTTTTCCGATGATTTTCGGTGTTAAGCGCACAAAACATACCATATTTTCGCAACTTTTGTCTAGAGGTAACGTTCAGACACAGCAATTCGGACTCCCTAGGGAGTCCTAGTAAATTCTTCCTTTTCCTCTAGGGAGAAAATCAGAAAAAATGTTTTATCAAATAAAAAATAAAGGACATAACGACACCGTTCGCTTATATTGT
>JAAKFP010000210.1 GCA_011065005.1 Chlamydiota bacterium
AATATCATATCAATCCAAAACCCCGCCCAACGTGTCTCGGTCGCAAGCTCCCTCGCACTCGGACGGGGCTATCTTGCTTGGTCCCCTAACGGGAACCCTTAAAGCCCCCAGCTCAAGTGTTTTTTATGATTAAACCTAGAAAATGAAAAGGGCCGTGCCTGGTGCGAATTTTTCTTGTTCTAGTCTTTGCCACCTTTAATTTGGGGTGTGACTTGCAAGTACATACAGATTCTTTCGGTTCAATGTGAATGACAGGGATTTTGTAAGGCCGGGGTCAGAGCTCCAATTCCAATTTGAAAGGACATGGATCAAATTGAAATTGCAGCTGTGAGGTAAGGGCTCGTGCAAAAATAAGTTGTGCGTTTCTGCTAACACATCATCTTCATCTGCTTTGTTGCAAATTCTTGAAAACTAATAAGTTGTCTGCGAATTTGCGCCTTGTACCTACTCCGAATTTCAGGTACCAACAACACTATTTGAAAATAATGTTGAATCGGGTTAAAAAACAAATAAGGAAGATAAACAATTTTTCAGAGGGAAACACCATGTCAGATCAAGATCTACAAGAAGAGGAAGCTACTCTTATTGAATCGGAAAAACCGGGGGCAGAGGGTAAACAAGAGGCTATGGAGATTGCCGAAGCGGCTCGAGAGAAGGAGTATCGTCATCCTAGCTTTGCCGGTCAGCTTTTCATGGGGAAATTTGTCCCTTCCATGCTTTTTCCTTTCCCAAGGCAAAGTGAGGAAGATAAGAAGATTGGAGACGAGTTTATCGAAAAACTGGAGACTTACCTTAAAAATAACCTGGATCCTGAAGAAGTAGATGCTACGCGGGAAATCCCCAAGAAAGTTATTGACGATCTAGCGAAGATGGGTGTTTTCGCCATGAAAATCCCCAAAGAATACAATGGATTAGGCTTCTCTGTCACAAACTACAACCGTGCTGTGATGAAGGTCGCATCCTATTGCGGCTCAACGGCTGTATTGATCTCTGCCCACCAGTCTATAGGCATCCCTCAGCCTTTAAAGATGTTTGGCACTGAAGAACAAAAGAGAAAATATTTCCCCGGATTCCGAGAAGGGAAAATTTCCGCTTTTGCACTCACAGAAGTAGACGCCGGGTCCGATCCAGCAAAAATTGAAACGGAAGCAAAACTTTCTGAAGATGGAAAGCATTATATCCTCAATGGAACAAAATTGTGGTGCACCAACGGAACGATTGCTGATGTCATTGTTGTGATGGCTTGTACTGCGCCAAAAATTGTCAGAGGGAAAGAGAAAAAGCAGATCACCGCTTTCATCTTAGAGATGGATACCCCTGGGGTTGAAGTGATCCAACGATGCCATTTCATGGGACTGAATGCCATATATAACGGAGCGATCAAATTCACAGACGTAAAAATTCCTGTCGAAAATTTGATATGGAAAGAGGGTCGTGGTCTTGCGATGGCTCTTGCAACAATTAACATCGGTAGATTGACCCTTCCTGCTGCCAGCGCCGGGATTGGCAAACAATGCCTCTCCATTGCGCGGCGCTGGGGAAAAGAAAGAGTTCAGTGGGGACTTCCTGTTGGCTTGCACGAAGCAGGTCGAGAGAAGATCGCCTATATCTCTGCAACAACCTTTGCTATGGAAGCTATGTCCATGCTGACAAGTTATTGGGCTGACGAAGGGTCTGTCGACATTCGTATTGAAGCTGCTATGGCAAAGCTTTTTTGTACGGAATCTACCTGGAAAATTACTGATTTAACGATGCAACTCAGAGGGGGGAGGGGCTATGAGAAAGCCTCTTCACTTATGGCTCGAGGAGAGCCCGGCTATCCTGTGGAAAGGGCGATGCGGGATTGCCGCATCAATATGATCCTCGAGGGAACCTCGGAAATCATGAGGTTATTCCTCGCGAGAGAGGCTATGGATCCCCATCTACGGAAGCTTGGGGATCTGATTCGAAAAAAACTGCCAACAGGACAAATGGTTGGCAAAATGCTGAAGATTCTCGGACATTATAGCGTCTGGTATCCAAAGCAATGTGTCATGTCCTGGGTAAGTTCTTCGCATAAAGACCTTGGACCTTTGGCAAAACATTTCCGTTTCTGTGAGCGCACCTCACATAAGCTGGCTCGAAACATTTTCTACTACATGGCAAGATACCAAAAGGGTCTCGAAAGAAGGCAAATGATCCTTGGACGACTTATGGAGATCGGAACGGAATTGTTTGCTATGGCTGCAACGTGTTCCTATGCGGCTTCCCTCCATAAAGAGAAACCGGAGGATCGTACGCCAATTCAATTGGCCGATTATTTCTGTAATATGGCAAAAAGGCGGATCAAACAGCATTTTCGCACTCTTGCCGATAACGATGACCGTCAAGCGAACAAGCTCGCGAAAAGCGTCATGAATGATGAATTAAAATGGCTGGAAGAGGGCATCATCTGGATCGGGCCTGAGGAATAAATCTTGCAAAGTCGAGCTTATTCCGGGTAGATCTTATCCAGTTCCCGAATAACTTCCTCAATAGAAGGTCGTTGCGTGTTGTTCGGGTTGATCATTTTGAAGATTAAGCTTTGGATAGGTGTTTGATCTTCTTCTTTTGGAAAGCCTCGGCTAATAAGGGCTTCAGAGCTTTTCGGGGGCGCTAAGCAACCATAGCGGAGATTAAACTCTGGCATGTAGAGCGTGTCAATTGCCCAAAAACTCATCCCTAAGGAGTAAATGTCAGCTTTTTTCCCGTCTTCTAGACCACAAGCTTTTTCATGGAAAATTTCTGGAGCCATATATTCTGGCGATCCTCCCATGGGAATCTTATCGGCTGGCGATAGTGTCATTGCCATGTCAAAATCATCCAGAAAAATATCTATCTCATCGGGTTTATCTGGGGTGTAGTTTGCAAGACAATTGTCTGGCTTAACGTCTAAATGCGCAATCCCCGCCTCATGTGTAGCTTGTAAACCTTTTGCCATTTGTTTCATTGCTTTCACTTTTGCTTTGTCATTCAACTTTTTTGTAAAAAGAAGCTCAAATAGATCAGTATCTCTACGAGGAGAAAGCAAGAACTGCCTAGACACTTTTACTTCATCACCAGATTTGTTTTTCATTGTTTTTTCATACGTTACGACATGGCCTGTATGAACATGTGGTTTGCCTTGAAGTGCCTTAGATGCTTCGATGACACCTTCTCTTAGTCCCTCTTTTTTATCGCGTGGGACCGATCGGACATCTCTCAACTGTTTAGTGTCAATATCCATTAATTCATATGCTTTCTTTATTGCACCCTTTCCAATGAACCCTTTATCTTTTTTGCCACAAATTGTTCGCCCATCCCAAGTTGTTTTATCAGCCTTGTGAAACTGCCTAAGAATCCGGATCGTTTTCTCCTCCCTGACGACTATGTAATTAACTGAAAGTTCCCTATAATTTTTCCCCGAGATACGTAATCTGATATCATCTGAAGTATCTCCTATCTTCTGCTCAAAAATTTCCAGTATCCTTTCTTTTTCTAGTCTTTCGGGAAGATTTTTTGTCTCGACTTGGATCTTGCCGAATTGTCGACTGATTTCAGCTAGCGATTTTTTATTCATAGTAGCTGCATCTACATGATTAAGGCGTTTTATTATGTCCTCTACTTGGCCTTGTAGATTATCGATCTCCGTATTTACTTTGGAAAAAAACTCTTTTGAAATTTCTTCATTGTCTTCGCTAGACTTTGCTTTTTCTTTGAGAATATTTAGCGTCTTCCCGCATGCAAATAGATGTTTTTTTTGGTTCATTATTCTAAAAATCAACTGATGGACTGAGAGTTTATCCTTCACGGGTATAGCCTTGGCGATTTTTTTAGGTTGCCCTGCTATTGAGAAAGAGCTTGCTCGTAATTCCTGTGAAACTCCAATTTTTTTTTGTTGAATTTTTCCTAGTTCTACAGCGATTTTCTCTCTTGGAATGGACGATTCTGAAAAGACCCGTCTATGTCCAATAGGATTTAAAACAAGAGCCCCTGCTGACATAATTACCCCCTTTGGATGTACCCCTCTCTTAGCTTTATTTTAGTAATTTGGAATATAATTGTAAGAGAAAAAATGAAAAAAGTGAGCGATATTGCACAAATCAAAGTTAATTATATACTACTTAGAGTTAGATGGTTAAGGCGTGGATAACGTCAAGAACTCAGAGAGAAGAACATCGAAAATGAAAATAAAATTTTTACCACAGATGAACACAGATAGGAGCTCTTCTGTACGAACGACGACAAGACGATCTGTGTGCATCTGAGGTAAAAATCAAAGTTCGAAGACGGTATTTGTTATTTTTGCCCAGTTCCTTAGGAGACGCAAAGGCGCTAAGAGACCCTAATTTGCGCTCTTGCGGCTTCCTCTAGGCATTAAAAGACCAAGAACGATAGCGACGAGAAAGAGCGCAGGAACATCTCCGTAAAGATGTGCTAAATCTGCAGGATCGACAATAGCTTGCACAGCCATGATAGCCCCATGAACTACGCTGGACCAAACGGCAAACCAAATGAGGCTTTTGTGTTGTAGGGGATTGCGAGAAGCGATGATGAGGAAAACTCCAAGAGTGGCGTAAATTCCCATGATCATCTGCTCATATTCGTATTGGTTGGGAATCCATCTCCAGCCTGATGGCCAATAGAGCATCATGAAATAAAGTCCGAAGATGAAAAAGAGTCCGAAAGCCAATAAAGCCAAGCGGAGTAACTTCATTTGGGAGTTCATGGTTTTTCTCCTATACTCAATTAAGATGAAGAATTGGAATTTTGCCAACGCCGGGATCTACAGATTCAGATCAAAGAAAATAGCTTACTATGGGTACATAGGGGGTATTTTCTTTGATTTGAAGATGTGGGTTCCGGCTAAGGAGGCTAGAAGAAATAACCTTTACATTTAGGCTGTTATAGCTCTTCAGTTGCGAGGCGCAAATCTGCAGTCAACTTATTAGTTTCCAAAGATTTGCAACAAAGCAAGTGAAGATGAT
>JAAKFP010000211.1 GCA_011065005.1 Chlamydiota bacterium
CCTGACAACGCCAAGGATGTAGCCATTAAAAAGAAGGGCAGGAAGAAGCACGAACGACACCCGACAGCAAAGCCCATGTTTGGAAACATTGGAGAGGACGATGACGATGATCTCTAAGGACCGAGACGTAGCATTCCATCGCAAGGGCTGGGGCTATGAAAAATTGATGGCCAACAGCGAGCTGTACTGCGGCAAGCTGCTAGTAGTAGAAACGGGTCTCAGATGCTCTATCCATTTCCACAAGCTCAAGGACGAGACGTTCTACATTCAGGATGGCTGTATTATCATGAGGGTGTGGGAAGACGACTCTCACGGGTGGCCTACAGGGCCGATGGTCTTTCTTGAAGAGTTCCCGAACATCGAGCACGGTTCTGAATTCTTGATGGAGAAGGGCGACAGGTTGGTTATCCCGCCGAACACTCCGCACCAGTTCATTGGCGTAGATGCACAGTCCACTATTATTGAGATTTCAACGCAGCACTTTGAAGACGACAGCTATCGAATCCAGAAGGGTGATTGATGAACAACCGATACACCGATTGCCGGGGGTGCGGACACCATAGAAGCGTCCACAACAACGGAAAAAGCTTTACGTGTGACTATGCTTTTCGGCGCGACTCTCTTGGGGCACCGCTGGCAGGGGAGACGTGCCACTGTAAAACGACGCAGAAGGAGATTGATGCACACATTGCTTCCTTTGATGAGAGAACATGCAAAACGTGCGGTCTAGGTGAAGTAGATCAGCAATCCGGTAGCGACTGGTCACACCGGAACGCGCAATCCTGCATTCGGGTAATGGGCAAGAAACTTATAGCTATGGAGCGAGAGCTGTTCTCGCGCAGGGCAGCAATAAGAGATCAAAAGGAGAGAAACAATGGCTGATATTGACCGCGCGCAAGATTACTTCCGCCGATCGAAGGACAAGAATGGGGACGAGAAGCTTCTCGCGAGAGGGCTTCTACATCTTGTGAAGCATCTCGGGCTCGATAAAGGCCGGGACTTCAAGCGTGCCCAAGAGCTTCTCGATAGGGCATGGAAGATATCCGGTGCCAGTAGCCGCAAGAAGACTGGTGAAGCTATGTTCCTTGTAGCTAGAGAGCTGACAGCCAAGAAGGGAAAGAAGGTCACCTCCATGACGGACCGACATAAGGCTATCATGAAGGACATAGATGAGAAGAAGGCCGCACTAGCAAAGACGATTGTTGAGGACGAAAATGAAGATTGATATAGACTACAAGGAGATGTGCCCGGTAATCAAAGAAGTCTACTCTGGCGCTCTGATCGAAACCGCAGAGGGAAACCAGATTGGTTTCTGCATGAGGGATGATACTGTTGAGTTCAATGTGATCCCCGCTGGCTCCGACCGGAACCAGTGGTTCAGGGTGAACATGCAAACACTTGAAGTGGAGAAAATGGGCAATGAAGATGAAACCCCTGTTCGGGACTCAGAGCCGGTTCACAACGCCGGACAAAGCTAGCGCGATCTTTGTCTATGATGCACTGAACCTATTCTTCTCTGTAACCCTAAGTAAGTACCTAGGACCGCTGGCTACCAGCGACGGTAGGCCCTCGTCTCAAGTATTCGGCACGTTCCAACGCATCCGTGGGCACGTCAAGAAATACACGAAGCCCGGACAGCGTATTGCACTGGTGATCGCTCTCGATAACGAGCCTACAGAAAAACAGGCGCTCTTCCCGGAGTACAAGATGAACCGGGACGAAAATCAGGTGATGCAAGAGGAAGAGAGAAACGAGCGACTGGAGAGCTTCTTCGACTTCCTAGCGACCTTTCCCTGCACCTTCGCTGAGGCTGCGGGCGAGGAGGCCGATGACGTTATCGCCACCATCACGAAGAAGTACCGGAAGCCTACCTTCGTGTTCTCTTCCGACAAGGATCTCTGGCAGCTTCTTAACAATCCTCGGGTGACCCAGATCAGCCTTCGAAAGTCAGAGAAGGTAACAGATGCGGACCTGCTGAAGAAGTTCGACACCACCCGCAAGCGAGCCCACATGATCGCTCTCTACAAGGCGGTGATGGGGGACGTGAGCGATAATATCCCCAAGGTGCCACGAATACCCACGAAAGCCTTTCACGAGGCCATGCGGAATGTTAGCTACGCCGAGGGAACCGGAGACCCCGTGTCTCTGGTGATTGAGGCGGCTGCGAGGCTGGAGAAGCCCCGAGCACACAAGCTTCTCGTTGAGTACGAACAGCTCGTCCGGCGGAATCTGGAGATCATTACCCTAAAGAAGGAACTGGAGCTGGAGGAGACGCACCACCGGGGCTCCAAGCAGCAAATGACAGACATCCTAGACCACTACGAGTGCAACACAATCTTAGCCCAGGGTAATCATGAGTTCCTCTTCCGTTAACCTCAATGCTGAACAAGAAAAAGCCGCAAACCACTACACAGGAGCCTGCCTAGTAACAGCAGTTCCGGGGTGCCACCCTCGCGGCACTCGGGTAATTATGTTTGATGGCAGCATGAAGGACGTGAGTGGGGTTCTTGTCGGTGACCTTCTTATGGGACCTGACAGCAAACCCAGGCGAGTTTTAGAGCTAAAAACAGGCTTCGGTAAAATGTATGAAGTCATTCCGGTAAAAGGAAAATCGTTTTTTGTAAACGAAGATCACATTCTTGCTCTACGCCGGTCAGGAAATAGACACAAGGATAAACCTAACTTTAACATGAAGGTTTCTACCTTTATTCAACAGGGACCCGGACTTAAAGCTAGATCTAAGCTTTATCGTTCCGAAGCAATTAACTGGGAAGCTAAATCTGAACTTCCTGTCCCTCCATACATACTAGGTCTTTGGTTGGGCGACGGATGTTCTCACAGCCCTACATTAACCACTATGGATAACGAAGTGCAGGAAGCGTGGTGTGCTTGGGCCACTTCCTTGGGTTCCGAAATAAACAAATATAAGCTGCCCGGGGGTAATAAAGCGACAACGTATGCGGCAGTGCAGTCGGGGGGCTTAGTTAAACCTTTCAAAAATCCTGCTCGCAACAGTCTACGACAAATAGGTGTTCTGGAAAATAAACACATACCAAAAGTATATCTAACCGCAAGCGTGGACGATCGTTTGTGGCTGTTAGCTGGGTTGATTGATTCTGACGGCTATTATGGCAAGGGGTGCTATGAGATTACGCAGAAACGCGAAGCACTGCTTGAAGACATTGCCTTTTTGGCGCGAAGTCTGGGGTTCGCCGCTTACACGCGACCAGTAGATAAATATTGCACATACAGGGGATCGGAAAGATGGGGAACTTACTGGAAGGTATCTATTTCTGGTAACTGCGACTTAATTCCAGCTAAGCTAAGTAGAAAGAAAGGATCTTACAGAAAGCAGATTAAAAATCACCGTGTTACGGGGTTCAGTCTAAAAGAATCAGCACCTGACGAATATTTTGGGTTCGCTCTAGACGGAGACAGCTTATATCTGCTGGAGGATTTTACGGTTACTCACAATTCTGGTAAAACGGCCACCCTCACCCAGCGGGTGATCCGTCTCCTTGCTCGGGGAGAGGACCCGCGCTCGATCTGTTGCATTACCTTCACCAACAAGGCGTCCACCGAGATGAAGGAGCGTATCCTGGCTTCTGATCCCGGAGCCAAGCGCGTCTGGGTCAGCACTTTCCACAAAATGGGTGTGAAACTGCTTCGCAGCTACGGCGATAGGGTAGGACTGAGAGACGGTTTTTCCATCTACGACGATGATGACTGCAAGGGCCTAATGCAAAAGGTCCACCGAATGTGGGCGGCAGAGCAGGAGGACGAAGACCTAAAGCTGGGTCCGAAAGAGCGAGGCAGGCTAATGAACGTCGCAGGAGACCTCCGAGAAAGCGCTAAGCCGTTCGATCTGGAGAACTGCGACCCCCGTATCGGTATGTACATTCGTGAGCTTCACGACGCCAATGCCGTCGATTTCAGCGGTATGTTGTACCTGACATGGAAGATCCTGACGAAGTGCCCGGACATCGCTACCAAGCTATCCAAGCGCTTCAAGTTCATCATGGTCGATGAGGCCCAGGACACGAACGATGTCCAATACGCCATCGCAAGAATTCTTGCGTCCCACGGAAACTTGTTTATGGTTGGGGATTATGACCAATCCATATTTTCCTGGCGGGGAGCCAAGCCGGAGAACCTCAAGAATTTCCAGAAGGACTATCCCGGAGCCTTGATCCTAGAGTTGCCTAGGAACTACCGGTCCCGGTCAGAGATTCTGGAGAAGGCACAGAATGTAATACGGCAGAACCCAAACAACGATGACGTGGAACTCATATCGGAGAGGGGTGAGGGTGGTGCTGTAGAAATCCACCGATATGAGAACGAGTGGGAGGAAGCTAACCAGACTGCGCATCTGATGCACTGCTATCACGACAAGGGATACAAGTGGGGGGACATGGCAGTCATCTATCGCCTCAACAAGCAATCCCAGGCGTTTGAGATGGCCCTTAGCCAGAGCAGCATTCCCTACAAGACCAAGGGAGGCCCCAGCTTTTTCGCTCGTAAGGAAATCAAGACGACTCTGGCCTACATGAAGCTCCTCACGAACCCGGCGGATAGTGCAGCTTTTGCGCAAGCGATTTCGTATCCTAAGAGAGGCGTTGGAGATGTCCTGATCGGCAAGATAGACATATTGGCCAAGAAAGAGGGAATCAACGTAACGGACGCTGCGGCCAAGATCAGGACCGGGCGAAAATCAACACGGGCGCTTCTCGATGAATTTGCTATGCTAATGGAACGAAAACGAGAGGAGATGCGCAACGGTAGGAGCTTAATGACCGTAGTTGATGAGCTTGTTCGAGAAAGTGGCTACATGGGCCATCTCAAGAATGAGGCTGATGAAGAAAAAGACGGACCCCGGAGCATCCAGCGATTGGAGAATCTGGAGACGTTCGTCATCGGAATTGGAGAATTTGAAGATGCCAACTCGAAGCCCTCGCTGGAGAAGTTTCTCCAGCAG
>JAAKFP010000212.1 GCA_011065005.1 Chlamydiota bacterium
GCGATATCTCCTGTCTGCATCCACCCAAAATTGATGCCCTTGGTTGGAAAACTCCTCGTATAGACCCAAGCACAGCTCAAAATTCACACGTTTGAACGGCCTGTGGCCTTCATGAATCAATGGAGTCTGGGTCTTTCGCCTAGGCGAAGGACCCAGACTCCATTGAACTTCCTATCCTTAAGGCGACAGTTGACACCCTGTCTTAAGAAAGCTTGAGAAAAGATAAAGAAATAGATGTACCCCAAGGAAAATAAAAAAAGCAAATTAAATAAGGGAAGTTTTTTTGCTTGCATTATTTAGTTTTAATGCATGTAAAGTCACTTGTCAATTTTTGGGAAAAAAATGACGGATATCACGTACAGGAAAAGCTGGAGATACAGCGCCACTTGTTGGAGGAGAAACGTTACTTGCTCCACTAGAAGGTTCAACATCCATTTCAGCAACTCCCTCATCCGAAGAAAAGACTTCTTCTAATAAAACCTCTTCCATTGGTTCTACACCCTCTGCTTCCCTCTTTGGTTTACATTGAGAAAAATGCATGCCTTTATGATGGATTAAAACAAGCTCATCATCTCCCTCATTGAATACTTGCCTTGCCATTTCCCCATCCTGTTTGTGGAAAAAGTGTACTTTTTTATCAAATAGAATGGCTGCCATATGAAGCTCTTCTGTGTAGTGATAATAGTCCAAGCTTAAAAAGCATTTCAAATAATGCTCTAAAAAATCTGCACTCATAAGCTTTGCAAGTCTAAAATCTCGATATTGAACATCAAGACGCCCTATTCTTTCTAAAAAACGTTCCAAATCGTTTTTACCATCTCCAATACATTCATAGTTATACCTCTCAAACTCATCACCTGATCTTTTTTTGCCATAGTCATCAAAAAGCACAAATAAAACATCTTTATTTTCCATACCCAAATCAAAAACTCTTTTTGGATCTTTTAAAAATGCATCAAAATCCTCTTCTCGAACACCTAAAATTCTTAAAAGTTCCCTTCGATAGTCTGGGATGTTGACCTTCAAAACACTTTGTAATTTTTTGACAATATTTTCTTGTGCTGTTTGTTTGGCCTTCTCGCACTCTTTTCTCTTTTTTTCAATTTCTTTTAAATCAATTGGACCCTTTTTAATCACACTGACGACATTGTCCTGAGTTGTCTTTTTTTTCATTCCTTCATTTAACATCCAAATAAGTAGGTCTTCTAAAAACTGTTTAATTCTTGGGTCATCTTTGTGTGCTTTTAATTTTTCAACAAAAGCTTGTTTTACACGCTTTCCGCATTCAGGGTGATCTTCGGAGCGCACATAACCTGCTACCTCATGACCTAAAAGTGCATGCAAGGCACAGGCTCCATCTCCTAGAGTATCTAAAATCTCAAATTCGTGATCTTCAAAATAAAATGTGCGTGATTTGTGCATTTCTGGAAATGATAAGTCTAGTTCTAAAAAATCTGGAATTTCATCAAAGACTGTATCTCTAGATCCAGGAGGTCTAAAAATTTGACAAATTTGAAATGAAAAACCTAAATCGTTGACAACTTCTTTTTCAAGATGCAAAAGCTCAATTTTTGCAATATTAGATTCAAACACACTCATTTTTTTTCTAAACGTCTCAAGAATTTGCGTTTTTGTATCCGCATCTATTTCAGGTGTTTCAAAATAAGGATTTTTATGAAAAAAACCTTCATCTAATTGGCCCTCATTTAACACTCCTATTTCATGGAGTTGTTCATAGACTTTATTTGGCTCTTCTAGCTTTGCAAAATCCTTTTCTTCAAATTTCAAAACACGCGCCATTTCCTCTTCTAATTTTCTTTCTTTAGCCGCATCATCCACAAAGGCATATACAAAACACACTTCTCTTTTCCCATCTAAAAAAAGACTGAAAAAATTCTCTTTTGCTTTTTCTAGATCAGGACCCAGTTTAAGAAGCTTTTTTTTAGCAAGATCACGATAAGTCCCTTCTTCAAAATCTTGACAAACAGCATCTTGCCAAAAATGCTCTAGTATACTTTTTGAAACATCACCATCTTTTGCTCTTCTTAAAGCTTTAGCAGCGACACGAATTTGAGAACAAGCATCTCTGGTTTTTTGGCAAAATCCTTCTTTTACATGATATAAGTAGATGTGCGTATCTGTGATCTGCATTAAATCAAAAAGTTCAATATTTTGAGCTAAAATACGATCTGCAACAATAAAATTATCTACTTCCAGATATCTTTCATTATATGCTCCTTCCTTTTCAACTTGTTTGAAAAGCTCTCGTTTACTTGCTAAAAAATCTCTTGTGACTTCAGGTAATTCAAGATCAACAGGAAGAGACTCTGACACAATATATCTGCCTTTTTTAGTTTGAGACAGCACTTCTCCTTCCTGTGTTTTTCTTGGTTTTTTTAAATGAAGAGAGGCAGGTGATAAGTCTGGTAAATTTAAATCTTGTGCCTTTCTTTTTAACTGTTCTCTCACCCCCTCTAAAGACTCTTGTGTTCTTGTTTCAAATTCTCTTTGAGAAAATCCCGCTAAATCTTTCGAAGGAAGCCACATTTTTCTAAGCTGCGCTGGATCTGTTTGGCGAATGAGACATTTTTTTAAAAGCCTTTGAAAGTCTTGTTGGATCAAAATGAAATATTCTGCTCTAACAACCCACCAAATCCCACCGATTTTAAAATAATGCCCTCCTTCTTTATCTCGAACTTCTCCTTCAAAAAATTTAAAAATGGGTTCACAAAACCATTCTCCTTTTCGTAAAAAAGACAACTTTATCCCGAATAATTTCTGCTTAAATTCTTTTTTAGAAAGTGTACCACAATGATGATGAACACTATCCATCACAACAGTGGCTGTTGGAGGAATATTGAAAGATTCGATATCGTCTTCACCAAAAGCAATTCGATATTCTCCTGAGGCAAAATAATCTTCTGTATAGCGATGTACAAAATCTAGTGGCAAGGTTGGTTCATCCAAATAAATCTCATATAATTTATCTCTTAAAGCTTTATCTAATCTATGAACCATTTCCACATCTACTTGATGTATTCTTTCTAAAAACATAAACCTAACATCGTCTTCTTCATTTTCTGAATCTGTGGTTTGTGTTCTTTCCTTTCGACTAATTTTAGAAAAATGATCAAGAAGCGAAAAATAGAAAATAAATCTAAATTTTTTACTAATTTTAACAGTACCCAATCCAACATCCACACTCCATGTACGTTTTTTAAATCTTCCAAGTCTATAAACAGATGAATCTTCTCTAAACGAAAATTTAGAATCGGAAGTAATCCGATCAATATCTTCTGATTCTGTAACCCTTTCATGAGGACCTTTATATTGTAAAATAGTCGAAAAAGTACTTCCCACTAAATCCCGTGAATGCATTCTAGAAAATCTAGGATCCATCAATCTTTTTGTCATGTCTATTGGAAATTGAAAACTTCTATAAGGTTTAACAACCTCCCACTCTCTTCCTGTTGTAAGAGTAAAGATTTCATCTACTGTTCGTATTGTACGATAAAAAAAGATCAAAAAATGGTGTGCACATTCTCCAAATTGATTTTCTTCATTTAACTGTGCCAAAAAGTTAGCAAATGATTTTTTATAACTATGTGTTGCCACAAAAACTTTGACATCAAATCCCTTCCTTTCCTCTTCACTAAGAGAATGTGGCATTGGAATTTCTTTATATTCAAGATGACTATTTTGACTTCCTTTGTAATGCCGAACAATCTCGTCGATAAAAAGAGCCAAAGTACGCGCTTCTTTCGGTAGATGTTTTAATAATCGATTCCATGCAGGGATTGTGATGTTTAATTTTTGAACAGAAAATTGTAGTCTTGATTGAGGTAAAGCACTTGCCATAGCAAAGTACTATATTCAAATACTCATTTTAAATCAAGATTGCAAAAACCAAAAGATTCTAAAGGATAGGAAGTTCAATGGGGTCTGGGTCTTTCGCCTAGCGTGAGTTTATTATGACATTTCGTAAAAATGAGTGTAACATCTTAACCCTAAAATTGTTAAGTTGTGGATTAATTGTATACACTGAAACCCTCAATCTTGAGAGGCTTAAGATGAACCTCAGAAAGATTCAGGGCTTGAACAAGGGTTTCTTGCTCTTTTGACATCTCTTCCAGTTGATAGGTGACTTTAGGCTTTCCCCTCTTACCTGTTAGCTCTATTAATCTACTTAAACGGATTTCATTGAGAGAATCCAATAAGTTATCTAAAGTACCACTAAAACCCGTTTTTCTTGCATCGTGCCATATCAATGTGGACAAAAGATAACCGATCACGCAAATAAAGTAATGGATCTTAATCTTGTGAGTCGTCCAGTGAAATCCGGGCGTAACAGCCAGATGATATGGATTTTTAATATTCTTGAACGAATTCTCAACGATCGCCTGCCCAAAGAACGCCTTGATGATTTTATCGCTTTCCCATTCATGACGATTTGTCATCAAAATCCTAAATCCTAAATCAGCCTCAAGCTTTGAAAGCTGCTTCTGATGTGTACGATAGGTTAAAGACAAGCTTCATCTCCAAATCATCTACTTTGCCAGAACATATTGCCCTGCAAAAAAACATGACAAAGAGAAATGTCCCATCTGTTCTGTGTTATAAACTTGCCCTGGCGTCTACCTAGAAAGTTTGAATTAAAAAATTTAATCTCCTATCCTTCTACTAAATTTTTTTTATAGATCGTCATGTCCTCTATCTGCTGTCCTAAAAAATCCCAGGTTGTATATAGGCCTCGCAGACCGGAGAAAACGGTTCTTTTTGGCGTTATAAAAAAACACTACAAAAACTCGAAAGAACCCGTCCCACAATATGTCGACAAAGAGTTCCAGAAGTACTTAGACTGCGGTATTCTGTCAAAAGGATTTGCTTGCGCGCATTGTGTTAGCTGCAACAAGGATTTT
>JAAKFP010000213.1 GCA_011065005.1 Chlamydiota bacterium
GTGATCCCAAAAAAGCCGATCTTTTCCCAGATGGTCTCAAGAATACACTCACAAGAGAAGATACCAAAGATTTTGGTTTTTGGAAAAATGGTCTCATCAAAAATCCTCGAGGTCAGGAGTTCTTAAGTTGGCGCCTTTGACTGCTTTTGGCCCCTGGTTCACTAAAAAGTGAAATTTGTTTATACTAGGTAAGAAAAAAATAAATGGGGGGTTCACTGTGACTGTAGAAGTATCCATAAGCTCCGACACACAAACAAAAAAGCGCCCAATGATGGGGTTATTGGTATCCCAATTTTTTGGTGCCTTCAATGACAATGCGTGGAAATTGATCGTATTTACTTTGGCAACTCGAGTATTTATGCCAGGTTCTGCGGGTTTTGAGGCGGCATCGCAATACCAAGCAACGTTGGGTTTTCTGTTATTCCTATTCCCCATGTTAGTTTTTTCGCTACCGGCTGGAGCTTTAGCCGACAGAATTAGCAAGCGAACAGTGATTCTTTCAACAAAAGCTTTAGAAATTTTTCTCATGGGTGCCGCCATGATCAGCCTATTGATCGCCCCGTCGGCTTTAGTTGTACCCTATGCCATTTTGGGATTGATGGGACTGCAAAGCGCCCTCTTTAGTCCCGCCAAATATGGGATCATGCCTGAAATCCTTTCCCAGGAAAACCTGTCACGAGGAAACGGCCTCCTAGAGATGTGGACGATGTTGGCCATCATTGCTGGAACAGGCCTTGGACCGATCTTCCTCGTTGCGGACAAAGCGGGCGCCCTCCCTTCAATGACCTGGATAGGGCCTCTCTGCCTGTTTATCCTTTCGAGCGCAGGGTTTATCGCCGCGTTATCTGTCCCTCGGGTAAGACCCGCACAAGACTCTGACCATAGTGTGGGCAACTCTGTACGACGCGCCTTGAAGGCAATTCGTGGTGACAAAGTTCTCTACATGGCTATTGTTGGTTCGGCTTTCTACTGGTTTATCATCAGCTTGCTTGGTCAGAATGTCTTGATTTATGCCAAATCTCTTGTCCAAAACCTGCAAAGGGGAGAACTTTTGCAGGGGATCCCTCCAGCATCTTATGGACTAGGGATTGCTCTCGGCGCCTTACTAGCGGGACGAATCTCCGGAGATCGAATTGAATATGGATTGATTCCCCTAGGAGCCATTGGCTTTGCCATAACTTCGTTATTGTTGAGCTTCATGCAACCCCACATGAATGGCACGGTCCTCATTCTCATCTTGATGGGAATAGCCTCAGGCTGTGTAGTTGTTCCTCTCCATGCTCTTATCCAGTGGCGTTCTCCTAAGGATCGTCGTGGGGGGATCATTGCATTTGGAAACATCATGGACATTTCCGCCATGATTGTCGGCTCCCTATTTGCTTCGAGCATGGCATGGGCGGGTCTAGACCTTAGAAGGATGCTAATCGTTTCTGCATTTATGGTGGTGCTAGCAACAATCTGGGTTGTACGCCTGCTACCTGCGGCTATGATCCGGTTGATTTTCATTTTGTTGACACTCACATTCTATCGCATTCGTATTCATGGTGCAGAGAATATTCCCAAAAAGGGTCCTGCCCTGTTGACATCGAATCACATGTCTATTATTGATGCGCTATTTGTCATGGCAACAGTGGACAGACCTGTACGTTTCGTGATGAAAGATCACTATTATAATAAGTGGTGGATTAAGCCTATTGCCAGAATCATGGGAGCGATTCCTGTTTCGAGCACAGGAGGAACGGCGCAAGTTCTGCAAGGAATGAGGGAAGCTAGCAGGCACCTAGAAGAAGGAAGTTTAGTTTGCATCTTTCCCGAAGGACAGATTTCAAAGACAGGAATGATGCTGCCATTTAAGCGCGGAATCGAAACCATGATGGAGGGCCGGAAATGTCCTATCATACCCATCCATCTCGACCTCGTATGGGGGAGTGTTTTTTCTTTCGACGGTGCGAGATTTGTAACCAAACACCCACACCAGATCCCTTTCCCCTTAACCGTGTGTTTTGGAAAGCCTTTGCCTCCAGACTCCCCTGTCCCCGCTATTCGGGAAGCGATACAGGAACTTGGCTGTGAGGCGTGGCAGGAGGAGCGTAAAAAAAATGACGACCTCACCCATCGATTGTTCATTCGTCAAGTTCGCTGGAAACCATTGAAAACAGTGATGGTTGATGAGATTGCTGGCAAAATGTCTCGACTGAAAACCCTCGTGGGTTCCATAGCGATAGCACGAAAGCTGCGAAAGAAATGGGGGCAGCAAAAGAATGTTGCCATCCTCTTGCCCTCATGTGTTGCAGCCGTTCTTGGGAACCTTGCAGCGTCTATATCCTGCCGAACTGCGGTGAACCTCAACTTCTCTGCTGGTATTCTAGGGCTCACAAGCGCCATAGAACAAGCCGAAATTCGAACGATTTTAACCAGCAGAAAATTCCTTGCAAAGACAGGAATCTGCCTTCCGGAGGGAGTGGATATTGTCTATCTCGAAGACCTAAAGAAAAAGATCTCCTCGTGGAATAAACTTACCGCAGCTTTTGTTGGGTTATTTTTTCCGTTCCGGGCCGTAGAAAAATATTGTGGCGCCAAAGAGAAACTAGGTCTTGACGATACCCTATCAATCCTTTTTACTAGCGGTTCCACAGGAAAGCCTAAAGGTGTTGTCCTAAGCCATTTCAATATCGCCTCGAATATTGAAGCTGTCTCACAAATCATTCCACCACTCTCCCACCATGACAAACTGTTAGCAATATTACCCTTCTTCCATTCGTTTGGTTATATGCAAATGTGGCTCGGCCTAAACCACGGATTCGATCTCATCCTTCACCCCAATCCATTGGATGCCCCTGCAATAGGGAAGCTTGCACATCAGCACAAAGCCACCATCATGATGACTTCACCAACATTTCTGAAAATCTATTATCAAAAAATCCCTCCCGAGCAGTTTAGCTCTCTACAGTGCGCGTTGACAGGAGCGGAAAAACTCCCGAAGAAACTTGCAGAGGATTTTGAGGACCGTTTCGGTCTCTACCCCATAGAGGGTTATGGTACGACAGAGTGCTCACCGGTAATCTCTGCGACCGTACCGGATACAAGAAAAGCAAAAATGTACCAAACTGGATCTGTAAGGGGGACCGTTGGACAACCTCTGCCTGGGGTGATGGTAAAAACCGTCAATCCAGAAACGTTTGAAAAGCTCCCCACAGGTGAGGAGGGGCTACTCTTAGTGAAAGGTCCGAATGTGATGCAAGGATATCTAAACCAAGAGGAACTTACTGCTGAAGTGATGAAAGATGGATGGTATGTTACAGGGGATATAGCGACTATCGACGAGAATGGCTTTATCCGAATTACTGATCGTCTCTCGCGATTTAGTAAAATCGGCGGAGAAATGGTTCCCCACGGTACCATTGAAGAAGCGTTACATCGAGCCGCCGATACGGAAGATCTTGTCTTCGTTGTCACTGCTGTTCCCGACTCCAAAAAAGGAGAAACGCTAGTTGTTCTCCATACTTTTGATGAGGGAAAGATCGCTGAAGTTGTCAAAAAGTTAAGTTCGTATGGACTCCCGAATCTCTACATTCCCAAGTTGGACCACTTCTTCAAAGTAGACACCCTTCCAACTCTCGGTTCTGGAAAGCTCGATCTTTCAAAAATAAAAACAATGGCGATGCAATTATCCTAATCCGGGCTGAACGTAATAGCCCTGCTTGAGTTCTTCCTGATAGAACATTGACAACCCGAAGAACACCACGATAGCGGACAAGAAAAAAGAAGAGGTAACATCCTCACCTAGAAACCACCAACCGAATAGTGCGGTAAACATTGGGGTGATAAAGCCTGCAAAGGACATAAATGTCGCAGTAAAGTTACGGAGGAGATGTCCATATAGGTTGTAGCAGATGAGGTTTGAAATGATGATCAATAAAATCGTGCATTCCAAGAAGGGAAAAAATTCTAACACTGGGACGGGATTCCAGTTTTCGGCGAAATAAGAATGGGTCAATGCCATTCCACCCCCCATCAGCATGCTGACCCCATTCGCCATCACCGGAGACATTCCCTCCTCTTTTACGAGCTGACGAAGAAGAATCCAACCATAAACGCTGGAAGCCGCAGCTATCATCACAGCAATCTCTGCCCAAGAAAAAAAGAAAATATGTCCTATACCTTCTTCAGAAGTCGTTTCATGGAGCAAGACAGGAAGAATTCCCAAAAATCCTATGCCAAGGCCTAGCCATTTTTTCGAGGTCATCTTTTCTGATAGAATCAAATAAGAAAACAGGGCTGCAATGAAAGGGGAAAGACTGTAAATAAAGCAGGTTTTGAAGGAGGTTAAATACTTCAGCCCCCAGAACTCGCACACATTGGTAAGATAAATATTGAAAAAAGCAAGGAGCAAAAGACTCCAGAACAGCTTTTTTTTGAGGACGATCTTGTCTCGTTGGAAGAAATAGAGAAATAAGAGCATCGTCGCTCCGCCCAGCAGCATACGTGTGCCTACAAAGAAGAACACTTCGGTGTACTGCAAGCCTGTTTTGGAAATCGTAAACACGCTAGCAAAAAGAGCATATAATAGGACAATAAGATACATAGAACGTCTTTACACTCAATAAATTAAAAACAATATTACCAAATTCCCCCTTTAAAATAAAGTTAAATTGTTTGTAACCGTTCACCTCTATCTGTTAACCGCGAAGAACGCATACGCATCAACTTAAGCATATACACTTGCTTTTAACGTAATCGCGGTAATGATGTTTGAACTTGGTATTTGATTCAAGAAAATACTTGAGTTGTGGGCTTTAAGGGTTCCCGTTAGGGGACCAAGCGAGCTAGCCCCGTCCTAGTGCGAGGGAGCTTGCGACCGAGACACGTAGGGCGGGGTTTTGGATCGATATG
>JAAKFP010000214.1 GCA_011065005.1 Chlamydiota bacterium
TATAAGAAAAAAGGTGGGTAATACAAAAAAATCCTGAAAAACTTTTTATATAATCCTGAATGTAAGTTGTTTAGTATGTAAAATTAAAGATTCGAAAAAAATATCTTGTAAACTCCCGCCAGGCAGCAGTGAAGGGAGCTTGCGACCGAAACGGAGGCCTGGGTAGAGAGACGTACAAAGATGAGCCCTGAAAGGGAGATACAAAATATTCCTTTAGAAATTCATAATGCCATCATTGTATCTGGAGTTTAGCATGGGCAAAAATCTCCCTGATCGTTTCAAGTTTCTTTTACGATTTTTTCGTTTCCAGCGAGATAAACGTATCACCCTTTCAGGGTTCATTTTTTTTATACCCTACTACCCAGGCTTCCGTTTCGGTCGCAAGCTCCCTTCACTACTGCCTGGGCTATCCACTTTCAGACCTTCGGTCCTTTTTTTGTTTTTCTATTTCTTAGTTACGGTGTAACTTTCAGATCGCTTCGTTTGCGTAGCAAACGGGAGGGCCTGGATAGGTACAAGAATTTTAATGCGTTAGCCCTGGCTGCTGATCTTGGAGTAAAGATCTTTGACAAGCCCCCAGATGTGGTCGGCACGGGCTTTGCGACACTCTTTTTTGTTAGGTTCATCGCTGCCAGGAAAGCATTCCATATCGATCTCTGACCCGAATCCAATATGGACAGGGGAGCAGCTGACGAGGCGCGGTTCTCCTAATTCTACAGAGATGCTTTCCGGTGGAGGGAAAAGGTTAAATGTTGCTAGAGCCAAGGGAAAAAAATACGTGGGTTGCGAGGAGTGCCTGGCCATAAACCAGAACATTTCCACGCTCTGCGGATCAAAAGGGGCAACTTCAACATGGCCCGCTTCATTGGGGCGGTCTCTACCGCCGCTGGGTGCAACATAGATACATTTTCCTCCTTCCGAGAGCAGCTTTAGCATCTTCTTCATGGTGAGTTGATTGTGTGTTACTTTCTCCCTCTTCTTTTCGGGAGGATGCTCGATGTAGTTTTTAGAATAGATACACAAGAGGCTAATTCCTTTACTGAATGGAACCGTTAAGGGGTCTGTGACTACGCGATGACCGGCAACAAAGATGATCTCCTTGGCGAGCTTAGGATTCGTCTTTTCGAGAAGAAGGCTTATGGCTTGAGGGTCGGGCTCTGTTTGGTGGTTGGCGAGCAAAATAACATTTTCTCCCTTGTCGAGATAAGAAGAGATCAGCTCGACGTTGTCGAGTCCTATCAAATCGGAGGATTCCATGTCAACGATGGGCCGGAGGAAATTTAGACCAAACTGATAATAGTCAAAAGGGGAGGTGATCTTTTCGTGATAAAAAGGGAATATGAAGGGGGATTTTATCTGGTCGACGATATAATCCAAAAAGCTGTTTAATACCGGAAGGCAGCTTTCAATCTGCCCCTGGTTTTTCTCTACCGCTTTCTTATAGCTAAGGTAGAATTTGTGTAGGGTTTCTGCTATGTCTGGGGGCAGCTGACCTGTAGCGCGATATTTTTCGACGTTATTGAGAAAAGTCATTGCTCAAAAACCCCTTAAGCTTCGATTCTTTTACCATTTGTTGTCGAGAAAAACTGGAATTCGTTTATGTGTAGATTGTCGTCGTTGGAGATCCCTAGATGGGCATTCTGGCTTTCCGCTATGCTGATGAGGAAGTCTTTGTCGTTGCCTTCTAGGTATTTTTCAAGTTCGGGATGTACCACAAGGTGCAAAGCATATTGTTGGTAGTGACCGATCATCTTTTTCAGTGCTCTTTCGATTTCAATAGAAACGCTTTCATGAGTTTTGATTACACCGCTTCCAACACAATAGGGGCAGCTGGTAAATATGGTTTGAATCAGAGAACCTCGACTTCGTTGGCGGGTCATTTCTACAAGTCCAAACTCACTCATCCCAAGTATTGTACATTTTGCAGAGTCCTCTTTCATGCAGTCTTTGAGGCGCTCCAGAACACGGCGTTGGTTTTTGCGATACCGCATATCTATGAAGTCGCAGATCACTAACCCTCCAATGTTTCGCAGGCGCAGCTGTCGGGCTATTTCCTGTGCGGCTTCCAAGTTAATTCTTACGAGGGACTCTTCTACATTGGATTCTGCGCTAGAACTTCTTCCCGAGTTGACGTCAACAGTATACATCGCTTCTGTTCTGTCAAAGAAAAGGTATCCTCCACTTGATAGCCAGATTTTCCTGCGGAGGGCTTTTTCGATTTCACGCTCAACGTTGAATCGTTCAAATACGGGAACATTGTCGCGGTAGAATTCAATGCGTAGAGGGTGCTCGTGGGCATACTTGCTATAAATTCTTTTGCATGTTTGATATGTGGTATAGTCGTCGATTAACACTCTGTCAAAACGTTTGTCCACAGCAGTGATTAAGGCCCTTTTGATGAGGTCCGACTCGGCATAAAGCAAACAAGATTTGTCGGCCTTTTTGAAATTTTCGATAATATTTTCCCAGATCTGAAGAATTTCATGGGCTTCATTGATTAGCATATCTTGGGTGGCTTCAGCGCTGGAAGTTCGACAGATTAAGCCCATATCTTTAGGCATCTCAAAGGCGCGGATGAGTCTCTTAAGCCGTTCTCGAGCATTTCTATCTTCAATTTTTCTAGAAACACCGCGGTGGGAAGAGTTTGGCAATAAAACAAGGTAGCGTCCGGCAATGGACACATTGGAAGTGAGCCGTGCACCCTTTGAACCCATAGGCTCTTTAACAACTTGCACCAAAACGGGCTGGTCGATGTTTAGCAATTGCTCGATGTCTTGATTGCTCTTTTTCTTCGCAGTTTTTGCAGCTTCCTGGTTGAGATCAAAGTCTAAATCAAAAAGTTCTTCGAATTTTTTGGTGTTTTCTAGGATGTCAGAGATGTGAATGAAACCATTGTCTCCTTCATTGATATCGATGAAGGCAGACTGGATGTTGTTTAAGATGTTTTTTACACGTCCTTTGTAGATGTTGCCGGTAATTTGTCGGTCTTTCTTTCTTTCAATAACGAGGTCGTGAAGGATTCCGTTCTTAAGAAATGCGCAACGCACCTCTTTGGATTCGATATTGAGTAATATTTCTTGCATGTCGTCACCTTTCGTTCATCGAAAGGCATACACTCGCAAATTAGGAGTGATAAGATAGGAAAAGGCGTTAGGAGCTTAGGAGGCAAAGGTTGTTATCATACTGGCCTCTAACTTTCCATACACAATACGTGTTCTATTTGTTTTGTGTATCACCATTCCGCCTTATGGCAACTATTTTCAGTTTCTCATCTTATCGCTACTCTAGGTCAATAGTCCGTGTTTATTGGTTCATTTTGTTTTACTGGAAAGTCTGTTCTGAAATTTTATCCTATACACTTGGCTCCAGTACCATCTATTGCATAACCATTTACACTGTTGACCTTTTTTGCCCGGCATCGTTCTTCCGCCGGGATAAGATAATGCTATGCAGCATTTAACTTGTAAAACTCTGTTTTTGTTCTAGCGAGCTTATGCCTTTCAAACTTAGTTTGTTGTAAATTCTAAATCTTCTTCGGGGAATTCCTCAGTATTTTCACTTGATTAGGCAGTTTTGCCCCACTGGCCATTTTGAAGGATATCCTCCCCTGTACCTGACATTATACGGGAACTGTGGGAACTTTTCCAGAAAAAAATCCTTATTTTATTGATATTCCCTTACCCCTCTACTACTATCATAAGCATAAATCATTAATTGATCAATACTTAAGTGGGATAGAGTAGCTGAGTAACGCGAATTACAGGATAAAAGGATAAGAAAAATAATTGTTCATCCTTCCTGTCCTACCCATCCTGATAGGTTCTTCCGAGGTCAAAGTTAACCTTTTTCTCCAAATGCTTAGTGGTTGAATAAAAATTTATCAGGATAGGAAGGATGAACAGGATAAGAAAAATAATTGTTCATTCGTTTTATCCTGTAATTCGCGTAGCCAGGGCCCCCCTATATTTTTTTTTGTAATATTTTTGTTGGTAAATTATCCAAAAGTGCCTTATAATTTTGGTACTTAAACTATTCGATGTTATGGATGAAGCATTTAAAATATTTGTTGACCGGCTAAAAGGCGGGAAGGTCGAAAAGATTGACCATTCTTTTGCTCCCGATTTTATCGATGTAAAGGAAAAAGACCTCTCTTTTCCTGCCGGTGTTGAGGTTCGTGGGGAAGCATATGTTACGAACGAAGACCTTGTCCTCCATTTAGATATTGGTACGGTCGGGGTGATGCCCTGTTCCATTTGCAATAACCCTGTAGATGTTCGTGTTGATGTCGCAGGATGCTATCATGTGGAGTCCTTAAAGAAGATCAAGGCAGGTATTTTTGATATGCGGGATGCGATTCGAGAGAGTGTGCTTCTGGAATGTCCGGCATTTGCCGAATGTAATGAAGGAAGTTGTCCTAAAAGGAAAGAATTGGGGAAATTTTTGAAAACATCATCTTCTGTTGAGTCCGATGTTGAGGTGGAGGGATACCATCCCTTTACCGACTTGACTTTAGAATAATACGAGGAGAGTTAAATCATGGCAGTACCAAGAAACAGATTATCAAACGCTAGAAAGAATATCCGAAGATCTCATCATGCCAAGGAGGCAAAGAATTTGGTGAAATGCATCAACTGTAGCAGTCCCAAGATTCCACATTGCATTTGTCAATCTTGTGGGGCTTATGGTGAGCGTGTGATCATCAATAAAGAGATTTCCGGGGAATAAGCCCATACTCAATTAAGGAACTGTGCAAAAATAAGTTATACATTTCTGATATCACAGCGCTTCAGCTGCAAGGCGCAAATCCGCAGCCAACTTCTTAGTTTTCAAGGATTTGCAACGTAGCAGATGAAGATGCTGT
>JAAKFP010000215.1 GCA_011065005.1 Chlamydiota bacterium
GCCCACAACCGCTTACAATGGAGGGCCCCTTCACCGTATGGGAATGTGACCCTCCATTGTAAGCGGTTATGAACCAAAATCTTGCACTTATAGATCATTTTCAACTGCGTTTTCTAGGATTATTCAGTTGAAATGGAAATAAACACATTTCCATGCTGCAAATCCTGCATTTTTGCGGTCTAAAAAAGGCTAAGGAGCTGTGCAGAAATAAGTTTCACTTTTTTGGTAACACAGCGCTTTAGCTACAAGGCGCAAACCCGTAGTTAACTTCATAGTTTTCAAGGGTTTGTAACGCAGTAGATAAAGATGCTGTGTTGGTAAAAAGGGGGAAGTTGTTTTTGCACAGCTCCTTAGCTCAATCAAACGACCTTTACCATTCAAGGAGGTCTCTATGAAAGACGCCAGACATCACCTTAGGTATGTACAAAAAAAAGTTATGAAATCAGCAAAAAAAGAGGAAATAACCGAAACACCACCTATAAGCACAAGGAAAATCCTGCGGTTTAAGCGTCCAAAAACGATCTTAAATAAAAGAAAAATTGCTTAAATTTCCGTGTTTTCAGAGGAAAAAAGATCCCAACCTAGGAATGTCTCTTCTTATTGGGGTCTTTTTTGCATTTTTGTTCTATGTGATTCAATATAAACACCTTATTGGGAGTGGCTGTAACGATTTGTGTTCGACTGATTTCTTGCGCAGCTACCGCAGCTATTTACCCTTCTTTCACATCTACCCCCCGTTCCGCTAACGCTTCACAGGGGGCTTACATCTTCCGGCGCTACCGCGCCCCTGGGGTTTTACATTTCTTTCAGGTGCGCAAATAAGACCGTAAGAAGATATTTTTGTCAGAAAAACTTATGTAGAACTACAGGACAAGTCCCCGTACTCCCAAACGTATTGCTAGCGAGCCGTCTTAAATTTTTCGAGAAGGGTGGTGGCTTGGTCTCGAGCAGCTTCAATTTCTTTTTTGAGGTTTTCGTTTTCAAGTTCCCATAGCTCAAGGACGCTATTACACTTTTTCCGTTCACCTTCTAATTGGCTTTTTTCTCTAGGGGTAGGAGATTCTCCGTCTTCCAACTTTTCCATCTGCTCTCGCATGTCTTTTAATCGGTACATTTCATTGATTGTGATCAATTGGCGATATAGATCTAAACGTTCAGATTCGACATCTGGAATTTTCAAATATTTTTCTCTTACAAGGGAATAAATGTCTTTTAATAGACTCGGGTCTTTTCCTAAGAGTTCCTCTTCTTTTTCCAATAGATTATTTTTTTTATTTACCAGTTTTTCTTTTTTTTCTAATAATTCTTTAGCTGCTTCGAATTGAAGTCTGGTGCGATCCCATTTTTGATTTACAGTATCATTACTAACTGCTTTGTCAGGATTAACTGCTTCTACAAGTTTTTCTTTAATTTCTTTGATTTTACCATTAATTTTAACTTGTATATTATTAATTTCAAGTCGAATTGGTGCAATGGGTTTATATCTTTTAATGCAGTCCTTGCAATCTAAAATATCTTTTTCACGGTTGTAACTTTCGTTTAACGATGTTACTTTCTCCAGCGCTCGCTTAAGAGTTTGAGTGTCCATATGCATCTTGCTACAATCTTGCGATGTGTCTTTCAAAAGCAGCCCATAACGCATTATCCTCTGTCCAGCGAGAGCTGCGGGGGTGACTTCAAATACATTTGTGTCTGACGAATGAATTAGCCATTCGCGGAGTTTGCCTTCACATTTTTGTGTATCTATTTCATTATTTAGAGCATTTCTATACCACTGCTCAAAGGAATGAATTTCTTTGAGGGCATTGAAATAGTTTTGGAAGTCTGTGCCCAGGAAAAAGTTGCCAAATTTTTCTGCTATCCTCTCTATATCCTCAATGGTAATATGATCCTTAACAACTATGGTCATTTTCTTTTTAGGAAGTCCGCTTTCGATGATATTTTCCATTTCAACTGTAGCAACTCCCGCAAAGATATTTTTTATTTGGCCAGGTATTTCTTTAAATTTGTTAACAAAACTCTTAATCTTTTTCTTGAGGTTTTTCAGGTTTTTGTGATCTTCTTTGATAAAGTTCTCTAGAAATCCAGGTAGTTTCATGACCTTTAATTGAGAGTTCATGTCAGTAAGAAAGATTGACTCACTCGTTATCTCACAGAAGCGCTTTATAGCTGTTTCCATATCTGCTTGCTTGATCTCTGCTTGCTTGATCTTTGCTGGTGGAACAGGGCTTGAAGCTATATATCCATTTCTGATTGCTGGTGGGGTTCCGGCAGGAGGAGGATTGGTAGGGCCGGGGGGCTTAGCAGGTGCTTTTGGAGCATGCTCAGTAAAAAAGAGAAAAGACAATTTCGTACGATCTGTGGAATCTGCCTCGTCTAACTTAAACTTGTCGCGGTTCTCTTTTACAAGAGCAATTGCCTTTTGACCTTTTGTGGCTATGAGAGTCGCCAAACGTATACACTGTTTAGGAGTTGCATCTTTGATTTCAAACTTCTCAATAGAAGCCACCAAGACCACGGCATAACTTTCATCTTGCTGAGCTATAAGATTGGCCAAGTCGAGCCGGTCTTCTAGGGATCTTGGTTGACTGTTTAGCATGATATCAATCAGCTCGTTTTGAGGAATACTAAGGCGGGAATGTTCTTTGAGTAGAGACTCGAAAAACATATTTTGTTGTTCAGGGGCTTGGAAATTTCTTATTCTCGACTCTATTCTAATTTGTTGTTCTGCTTTATCGAGTCCACTTAAATGATCGATGAGTTCATCATCAGTCACATCATCGAGCAAGTGGAAAATATTTTGATGTTTTTCTTCGTGGGTTTTGGAAGCCGATAAACAGATGGCACCGATAATCGTTATAGAAACGCTGACAGGCAATGTTAATAGGAAGAGAAAGATTTTTATCGCTGATGCCTTCACTTTTTCGATGGTTGCATTGTTCTGTCCTGAGGACGGCGTAACTTTTCGATGTCCAAACGCTTCGTGGCTCATTTTGGAACAAAAATAGCCCACTTTTTCCCAGAGGTCCGGCTCCGAATTCTCGAGATGAAATTGGATGTTTATTCGCGAATCACTCATAGGTCATACCGCAATATTTTTCGTTACAGTTATAGGCAAATTTTACTCTTTAACTGATTATTACTCAATGGAAATTTGATGAGGTATCTGTAGTTTTTGCTAGATACAAGTCTAACAGGATGAGAAGGATGAGCAGGATAATGACCAGTTAATCAGCTTTCGACATTAGGGACGGTGAGCATGAGAAGTATGCCGATGGCATAGAAGGCGATAATAATGCTCATTCCTGCGGTTTGGCTTCCGGTGAGGTAGATAATCCACCCTATGAGTAGGGGGCCTAGAAAGGCTGTGGCTTTCCCAGAGAGGGCGAAAAAGCCAAACATCTCATTTCGGAGATGCTTTGGAGCGATCCGCGCCATAAAGGAGCGGCTTGCGGCTTGTACAGGGCCTACGAAGATCCCAAGAATGAGGCCTAGGAGCCAAAACAGTGAGGGGTCATTTGTAAAGAGTAGGAGGGTTGTTGGGATGATGAGGCCTGTAAGAGAGATAATGATGAGTCGTTTCCCTCCGATGTAGTCATCTACCATGGCGAAGCATGCTGCCCCTATCCCTGCGGTAACATGCATAGCTATACCGAAGAGGAGGATCTCTTGTGCGTTCATCCCAAACTTTGTGGCGGCGTAGATTCCGCCGAAGGCGAAGAGGGTTGTCAGTCCGTCGACATAGAACATTCTTGCGATTAGAAATCGTACAATATGCCCGTAGCATCGAATGTTTTTGATCGTTTGTATCAATTCGCGCATTCCATCTCGTAGGGCAATACCGACGGTTTTTCCTTTGCCTGATGTGTCGGGGGTAAAGAGGAACATTGGAAGGGAGAAGAGGAAGTACCAGATGGCGGCTAGGAGAAAGGTGGCTCGTACATCTGTTGCTGTTGAGCGATCGAGTGGCATCCAAGGGGAGTCTGACTCAATAAATGCGTAGAGTGCAAGGACTAGGCAGGCCATCCCTCCGGCATAGCCGAAGCTCCATCCAAATCCTGACCAGCGGCCGACCCGTTTCGGTCCGGCAAGGCTTGGGAGCATTGCATTGTAGAAGACGAAGGCGAGTTCTGAGCTGATGATTCCGAGGGAGACCAGGTAGAGGGCAAGGTTTATGGAAGAGGGGTTTGGGACAACATACCAAAGTAGAGCTGTTGTGATGATGCAAAGGTAGGTAAAGGATATGATCCAGAGTTTACGATGTTTTCCGTGGTCGGCGATGGCTCCGAGGATAGGTGCTGCGAGGGCGACGATCAGTGCGGAAATGCCATTGACAAGTCCCCATTGGGAGCTTCCGATTGTTTCATCGATGGCGACATGTTTGGTGAAGTAGGCGGCAAAAACGAATGTTTGGATGATCGCTGAGAAAGCGCTATTGCCCCAATCATACAGTGCCCAGAAGAAAAGCGATTTGTTTTGTTGTTTTTCAGCCATAACTATTATCCTAGAAAACGCAGTTCAAAACGATCTCTAAGCACAATCTTTTGGCCCATAACCGCTTACAATGGAGGGCCCCTTCACCGTATGGGAATGTGACCCTCCATTGTAAGCAGTTATGAACCAAATTCTTGTACTTATAGATCATTTTGAACTGCGTTTTCTAGGATTATTCATACCTTAAAGATAAAAAAATGTCGAAAAAAAAGAATAAAAGAGCGGCAGCAATTCCCGCTGGAAATTTCACCACAGAGTTCACAGAGAGCACAGAGAGAAATTTGAGGTTTTATGAGAGGGTCTATTTTTAATAAACCCCGAAATTTTTCCATTCTCTGTGTTCTCTG
>JAAKFP010000216.1 GCA_011065005.1 Chlamydiota bacterium
TGTGAGTTAATTTTCCATAGAAATCCCAAACAGCACAGGCATAACTTTCTGATTACCAAAGGATTTTGCAAATGGACTCGCGTAAAATTAGGGTTAATTTTCACCATGAAGATCAGTGTTCAATAGTAAGGATTTTGGGTGATCCCAAAAAAGCCGATCTTTTCCCAGATGGTCTCAAGAATACACTCACAAGAGAAGACACCAAAGATTTTGGTTTTTGGAAAAATGGTCTCATCAAAAATCCTCGAGGTCAGGAGTTCTGAATTTATTTGAAAAGATCGGAATGGGACCAGGTCCGTTCAAAACGAATCTCGTTTTTAGTTTTCTTGTAAAACAAGAAGCCAATCAGGATTAATGTGACACTCCCAGCGATCAACAAAGTTGCCTTTGAGTTTGTGGTTCCAATTTTTAGCAGGAAAGGGAGTGTTGCTGGCTAGTTTCTCCATGATCACTTCCTTTCACGCTCTCAATGCTGCTTAATGAGAACAATCAGCGTTTCTTTGCGCCTTGGCGTTGAATCTTATTTGATGCGTTGAATTTGAAAAAAAGAAGCTTAGCGGCAACCGGGCTCGAACCGATGACACACGGATTATGATTCCGTTGCTCTACCAACTGAGCTATGCCGCCATAGCTGAGTCAAAGAAAAATAGCGGGGGGAGGATTCGAACCTCCGACCTTTGGGTTATGAGCCCAACGAGCTGACCCCTGCTCCACCCCGCGATATTTTTGGCATATTTACCATTTATACCGAAACAAACTCAAGAATCGGTTTTTGGGCTGATCTTTTTCCGCCTGACTTTGTGCTCGATCTCACCTACTTTCCTAAGTATACCGAGATCTCCGCACTTCGTCAGTCGAAAAAATCTCTAGTCCAAAATTCCGATTCTTGAATTTGTTTCGGTATATTGAATTCAAACAATAGCAAAAGACGCACATTCTTCACAAGGGATTTATAACTGAAAAAGAATTTTATAGGTTTGCTTAGTGGCTCCGGTGAGTCCATCAACCATTTGTAAGCCAGCGTCTCCAATTTTTTTTCTTTCATTTGGGTCCGAAAAAAGCCTTTTTAGAACATCTGCGAGGTTATTGTTATCGACTTGGATGCCGGACTGATATTTTTCGACAAGTTCAAGGAGTTCTGGCTGCGAGTGCATATGAGGTCCGAAGAGTACGGGGACTCCGTACCATGAAGGTTCGATGATGTTATGTCCCCCAACTTTTGAGGTAAAGCTTCCCGCGACGAGGGCGAGGTCGGCGAGTTGGTAGCACTGTTTAAGAAGACCCATAGCATCGAGGAGAATGACTTTTTCTTGTCCATTTCCCGTTTGGGGTTGGGAATAGCGACGATAGCCAATTCTTTTACGTTCTAGGATATTTGCGACCTCATTGAACCGTTCGGGGTGCCTGGGAACGATGACAACAGAGACGTCGGGTATGTGCTCCCAAAGACCCTTTACTGCATCCAGAACAATCTTTTCTTCGGGATCGTGGGTAGAACCGACCACGAGAACTAGATCCTTTGTGTTTATACCCAGTTTTTTCTTCCAGTTGTGAAGTTCTATTTCCTGCATTCTGGTCATGTCTGCATCGAATTTCAGGTTTCCGGTGATTTGCAGTTTTTCTTTAGGGATTCCAAGTTGAAGAAATCGATCTTGGTAGTGTTTGCTTTGGAGGCAGAAGAGGTCGAAAAGTGAAAACACTCTTTTGGTAAAGCTGGGAAAGGACAGGTATCTCTGCAAGGAGCGTTTTGAGAGTTTCCCATTTACAAGAGAGATTTTTGCTCCTCGATTTTTGCAGTTTTTGAGGAAATTGAACCAAAAGTCGGTTTCACAGAGGATCACCTCATCGGGTTGGACCTGGTTTACGATCGGTTTGATGATCCAGTTAAAGTCAAAGGGAAGAAAAACGTGGTAATCGGCTTCGGGAATGCTACGTTTTGCTTCGGCAAATCCAGTTTCTGTAACCGTTGAGACCAATATTAGAGCATTGCCTTGCGCTTTTTTGATTTTTTTTACCAATGTTGACACCGCTTTGGTTTCCCCAACAGAAACGGCATGTACCCAGATGAGTTTGTGACCATTCTTTTTGATTTGGGGGAATTTGACACCTAAGCGTTGCAAGAGGCTGGTACGATATTTCTTATGAAAGAGCATCTGATAGAGCAACTGAGGCAGTGTTGCAATTGCTAGAACCATCAATACTAGGTCATAGACCAGGTTAAACAACATATTTTCTCCTCAATTGATGACAACCATGCATCGAATTATCCTAGAAAACGCAGTTCAAAATGATCTATAAGTGCAAGATTCTGGTTCATAAACGCTTACAATGGAGGGTCACATTCCCATACGGTGAAGGGGCCCTCCACTGTAAGCGGTTATGGCCCAAAAGATTGTGCTTAGAGATCGTTTTGAACTGCGTTTTCTAGGATTATAACTCTTTGAGAGGAAAGAGGAAAGGATTTTACACTAGGAAAATGTCTTTACAAATAAATCTTTGATAATGAGACTTCAGTTGATATTTGGAGAAAAAAATATGCCCCCATATGGTACCCAATATTTAAGGAGATTCCTCCTCTTTCCTCTGTTCTGTTTTGTTTTTCTTAATTCATTAAGCTTTGCGCAGAACCTGACTGATGCGAAACAGATAGAACCTTCAGACCTTCCCTCTACCTGGTGGGAGCTTTTTCAAGTCGAAGACGAAGATTTTGAAAAGACGGCTTCCACATTTACCAAAAAACTTGAACAAATTCCTGAAACTCTTTCGGAACAAAATCAAGAGCAAGGGAGGGTGCTGGTAGACGATATTAAACGTAATTTCCAAACCTATATAAGAATTATCGAACAACCCCTCCCCCAGGCAAAACCACCGAGCACTTTAGCAAAAAGCTATAGCATTGCTAATCTTATTGAACGCAACAATAGACTGCAAAAGAATACCATTGGAATTCAGGCCAGCAAAGCAGCTCAAGCTGATTTATTGAAACAACTTGAAAAGGATCAAACACGGTTAGACCTCGTTAGACAGGAATATGAAATTGCAGAAAAACGATCTGAAGAAAAAGTTCTTTTGGGGTTAGAAAAAATCTCACTGCGTGCTGCTGTCGAGTCCTCAATAAGGAAGCTAGCACTCCTAAAGAAAACGATCAAAATTGAATCGCAATCCCTATTATATCTTACTGAGGAAATTGAAACCGCAAAAGAAAGACTGGTTAGTGGCCCTTTTGAGCTGACACAATTCGCACGTCAGATTAATCCCGCAAAAAGGGTTTGGGATGATAGCAAACGACAAAGAGAGGCAATAGAAGCTAGAGCTGCAAGTCTACGCTCTGAAGAGCAAACCAGGGAAGCAGAAACCAAGAACCAAAACCTTATTCTGCAGGTTATTGAAGCTTCGCTAAAGGAGGTTGATGCTCAGAATGACTTCATCAGTGCAGAGACTATTTATGACTTAGCGAGACTTGTCAACGAACCAACTGAGGTAAGCTATGATCAATTAAATCAATCGGTCAAAGCCTGGACGACACAGCTTACCAAGATAAAACAGCAGTTGACCGGATGGCTTGAACAGTCTCAGCGCATCGTCCAAAGAGCTGCCCAGTTGATTTCTTTAGAAGACACAGAAGATGCTGTTAGAGTTGACAAAGAGCGTTCTTTGCTGCAAGAAAATATCGAAATTGGGCAAAAGAGCCTTTCTCTCATCAGTGGATTAAGAAAAGAGCTTGAGGGTAGCCTCTTTCTTTTGAGTGTCGTTGATAAAAAAACTGCCACATTACAAGGGCAACGAGAGCGGTGGCTTCGGATTTCCGCCGATTTCTTCTTTGACACCCTAAGCAATGCCAGGGAGATGTTCGGGAAAACCTTATTCCATATTGGTACTCATCCAATTACGATTGTCGGTGTCTTTCAGTTTTTTGTCATTTTACTGATCGCGTGGTGGATTTCTAGACTCATTACAAGGACATTAAACACACTTGCTAAACGACGGAAAGGAATTCGCAAATCTGTAGTTTACCGATTGAATCGCCTCTTGCACTATGTGATCCTGGTCATAGGTTTACTCGTCGCACTGACAACTATAGGTTTTGATTTCTCCAATCTAGTCATTCTTGCAGGAGCTCTTGGTGTAGGTTTGGGTTTCGGATTACAAAACATTTTTAATAATTTTATTTCGGGGATCATTATTCTGTTTCAAGGCCAACTGAAGGTAGGAGATTATATCGAGTTAGATAACGAAACAAGAGGCGAAATCCAGGAAATCAGCGTTCGAAGCACTATAATCACGACAAATGATGGACTAGAAGTTCTCATTCCAAATTCTGAAATGATTAGCAAGAGAATCGTCAATTGGACACTAAGAGATCCCTATCGAAGAGTACATATTCCTTTCAGCGTTGCCTATGGCAGTGATATCGACAAGGTCGCAAAAGTGGTAACAGATCTGGCAAATAAAATGCCTAGCACATTGCAAAAAGTTGGTGTACGCGAGCCTCAAGTCTATCTGACGAAGTTTGGTGACAACGGTCTGGAGATGGACCTCGTTGTTTGGGTCAGCGGAAAGTGGACAAGGCGTTCTCTTTTGACCCGGTCACAATACTTGTGGTCTATCGAGAAAGCCCTGAGAAAACATGGCTTCACCATTCCATTTCCTCAGCGCGATCTTCACATAGATATACCCACACAAAATCAAGAGTAAGGGCTCGTGCAAAAATAAGTTGTGCGTTTCTGGTGACTCAGCGCTTCAGATGCGAGGCGCAAATTCCTATGGGAACAAAATCCGGTTGGATTTTTCACAACCAACTAATCCTTAGTAGCT
>JAAKFP010000217.1 GCA_011065005.1 Chlamydiota bacterium
CGCCTCTGCGTCTTTGCGTTTAATTTTATTTCTACAGGAGGCTCACGAGAGCTCCAAAAGTCTTCGCCATAATTCCATGTAAGCTGTGCCCCCCTAGAAATGTTCTGGTTCGCAAAGAAGAGAGAATGCAACAAACCTCGGTCGGCAGCAACTTTTGGAACAAGATTAGGTTCATAGCTGTGATTGATGAATCGGAGTTCGTTTCCCTGAAACGCCGAGTCGATCACATAGATCGAAAACCACTTTTTTAAAGGATATTGTAAGCAATATTCACTTAGGTGGCGATGGAACCGATGAACTCTTTGAACTTCACCTACATATTCTCCAACGAGATCACCTTCCCGGAGATCGCGATTTGTGAATAACCCATAGCCCAGAACCTCATCGATCCATTGAATGGTGACATCAGCGACGAACCCCTCTAAAATTTCTCGTTTGTATTGGTGGGTCCGTTTCAGAAATTGGCGAAGGGCGCTAGGACAGTTTTTTAGGACCTTTTTGAATTGTTTGTAATCTTCAAATTTAAGATGTGATAGATACCTGACATGAAAGAAATTTTCAAATTCTTCTTCATCGATCACCTGAACCTTATTAGTATTTGGAGGTAAGACTTTGATTTGATGCTTACTTTGGGGTTTTAAAATCTCCCAACATTCTTGTTTTCCTAAATAATATGCGATTTCTAGAGCATCGAAACCTAAATAGTTTTTTGCATAGATGTGATCTTTACGCCCGCACAGTTTTTTGATCGTTTTGAGGTCGTCGTGGAGAATTGCGGCACTTAGAGAGGTTTCCTGTTCATATTTCCAAAAAAACATCTTAATTTTCGTTCCTACTGAATGAATAGGCAGAGCCTGGTTGTAAATAAAGGATGTAGATGATATACTTCATGACGCAGGTGACCCTATTTTCTTGTTTTGCAACATATTAAATAACCTCAAAGGATGATTTAATGAGTTATTTGGAAGAGTTTCAATACCAAATCAATAATCGCGATTTTCACAAATTTTTTCAACTGTGGGAAGAGTATTGTACAAGTGATTGCGTGGATACTACAGAATTCCTCGAATTGTTGGAAATGATCAAAAATTCCGACTTCGCCAAACTTTTTGGTCAATTTGTCGAAACAGCGCTTCCACTCTGGAAATGCGTAGAAGATAAAAATGATTCTTATAAAATTCTAAAGCTGCTTATTGACCTGCAAACAACAAATGCTCCCATTCTTGCCGATATAGCGTTCCAGGCGCTAGAGGAGAAATTTGGCGATGACGCTAATTTTAGAGATAATATCCGTATGATAGGTCTTCGTACCCGCGAATCTTTTCAGGGCGCTATCTCCAATTACGAGCTCCTCAATCATCTAAAAAAAGGCAGTTTTGTTTTCCACTCCAGCGGATGGGATACCGGAGAGGTGATGGATGTTTCGCGAATCCGTGAGCAGGCAGCAATCGAATTTGAAAGTGTCACAGGAATCAAACATCTTACTTTTGATAATGCTTTTAAAACACTTATTCCCTTGACCAAAGACCATTTCCTGGCGCGTCGTTTTGCAGATCCCGATCTTCTAGAGGAACAAGCTCGAAAAGATTCTTTAGAAGTGGTTAAAGCGCTCCTTCGAGACCTCGGCTCTCACACTGCATCAGAAATCAAAGAAGAATTGTGCGAGCTTGTCATTCCTGAGAAAGACTGGACCAAATGGTGGCAGGGGGCACGCGCGAAACTAAAAAAAGACACCATGGTGGAATCCCCAAGTGCGCTTAAGCACCCTTTTAGACTCAGGAAATCGGAAATTACCCATGAAGATCGTTTGCATAAAGCGATCGAAAAACATGTGAATCTCGATGACATCATTCAGACCTCTTATAGTTTTGTTCGGGACCATCCTCACATGTTTCGGAAGGAAGAGGGAAAAGATACTCTAAAAAATAAATTGCTAGGATTGCTTTCTCATGAAGAGTTGACACAGGTGCAAGAGCTGCAGATTGCCATCTTTCTGGAAAGTTTTTTTGGTCATAAAGTGGAAGGGCGAGCTCTAGATGACTTTATCCAGAGGGTTGAAAATGTTGAAGGGGTCATTAATAAAATGGATATCCTTGCCTTCAAAAAACGAGCCCTCGTGATGATTAGAGAGCACAGAAAGGACTGGTTGGATATCTTTCTGTCACTTTTTTTCACCATACAGCAGAATACTCTTCGAGACTATTTTCTCACAGAACTTAACACGGGAGAATCAAAAGAACTTATTCTCCAAAAGCTTCGGGAACTTCTTAAGCATCCAGAAAAAAATCCGGAGGTTTATGTTTGGTATTTCCAAAAGCTTGTCAAATTAGGAAAAAGCGGTGGAGACCTCCCCTTTTCTGATAAAGAGGGTCGCTGCCAATTCTTTGAGGGGTTTCTGATACTCTTGCATAAAATTGAACACGATGCCAAGTACCGTGATTTAACGAAAAAGATGTACAACATGCTAATAGCTAAAAGATATGCCACGGTACGTTTTTTGATCGAGGGGACAACTCTCGAATTTATAAAAGAATTTCTTCTTCTCGTTTCCAAATGTCACACGTTTACTGATCACGATAAAAAAATACTGCGCTCTCTGGCAATCGTCGTGCACCCTTCGTTATCGCCAAAGAGAAAGCGGGGGGCAATGCAATTTGACCACAATGTGATTTGGACTACGGAAGAGGGGTATCAAAAAATTCAGGAACGTATCAAGCAGATTGGTACCGTAGAAATGATCGAAAATGCTCGAGAAGTTGAAGCTGCGAGGGAGCATGGAGACTTGAGAGAAAACGCTGAATATAAATTTGCCGTAGAAAGGCGGTCACGTCTCCAAGGTGAGATGAAGGATCTTTCTAAGCAACTCAATAAGGCACGTATTCTTACGAAAGATGACACCTATCCTAACGAGGTCGGAGTCGGCAGCGTAGTTGATTTGGAAGACTCAAAAGGGAATGCCGTGACGTATACGATCCTTGGCCCCTGGGAGACAAATCCTGAGAACTACATTATCTCCTACCAATCACAATTTGCGGAAGCTTTGCTTGGGAATAAAATAGGTGATAAGATTAAATTCCGCGATGAAGAGTATAAAGTTGTAGGACTAAAAACTTTCCTTCAGTAAGCTCAGCTTTGATAAGATTGTTTATATATTTGTTTGAGGAAAAATATTATGGAACTGGTGCTCGCCACTAACAATTTGCATAAAATCCGCGAAATCCGCGAAATGTTGAAAGGACAAAAGAATATCGACATTCTTTCTTTGTTGAATTTTTCTGACTATAAGCCGGAGGAAGAGAAGGGTAAGACCTTTGCTGAAAATGCGGCACTTAAAGCCGAACACGCTGCCAAAGCCTTAAATAAATGGGTCTTAGCTGATGATTCCGGTCTCGTTGTTCCCGCTTTGAATGATCGGCCGGGGGTGATTTCCAGGAGATATGCCGGCGATGACGCTACAGATGCTGAAAATTGTCATAAACTTCTGGAAGATATGGAAACGATGGAAGACCTCAAGCGCGCAGCCTATTTCGAGTGTTGTTTAGTGCTTGCCAATCCTGAAGGATTAGTGAAAAGCGTAACAGGAAAAGTTGAAGGGATGATTATCACTGAAGAGAAAGGAAATAGTGGCTTTGGTTATGATCCTGTTTTTCTCAAAAATGACTATGATAAGACCTTCGCCGAACTCGATGAAAGCACAAAAAATCGCATTTCCCACCGACGAAAAGCCCTAGACAAGCTCCTTTCAGAGATCGAAGCGCTGAAAGACTAGTGCTCCGTCAAACTTAAATTTCAGGGTAGATTCGTCGAGATTTTTTCGACTGACGTAGCGTGGAGATCGAAGTTAACTTAGACAAGTTTTCGAGATCGAACGCCTAGTCAGGTGGATAAAGATCGATGAAGATACCCTAAAATTCAAGTCTGACGGAGCACTAGAATGCATTATTTTATTGACGGCTACAATTTGATGTTTCGCGTCTTGCATGTTGGCGATGATCTTCAATCCCAAAGAGAACAGATCATTCTGGATCTCAACGAGAAAATACAGTTTCTAAGCCTTGATGTAACCATTGTTTTCGATGCCCAATATCAGTATGGGGGAGGTTCCCGGTCCCATCTTCAATACCTTGAGATCTGCTTTACGGACGAAGGGGAAACTGCGGACGATTACATCATCAGCGCCATAAAAGCCTCGAGTAATCCCCGGGCTGAAATAGTGATTACCTCGGATAAAAAGCTCGCTTGGCGTGCTAGGAGGCATTTGGCAAAAACGGAAGCCGTCGATGCTTTTCTCGCGCAACTCAACAAACGTTACCGCAAGATAAAACAGCAAAAGGGCGAGTTGTTGAAGACACAAAAAACATCATTTCCTCGAACAAAACCCATCAAGCGAGAAAAGCCTGTCGAGCCTGTTGCAGAACCCTCTTCAGAGGCTAGTCCCGAACAGTGCTTTCAATACTATCTCTATCAATTCGAAAAAAAATATCGCGAAAAGCAGAAAGATCAAGAATAGGCACAAACTTTTTGGACTGCGCGGAGCAATCCGCGCTTTTTGATGGGGTCCAATTCACTAACATAGGTAACACTTTTACCTGAAGGTCGCGAAGAGTTTGGGAGTACGGTGACAAGTCCCCGTACTCCCAAATTTATTGCTAGCCATAAACATGTTTTCGTTTAACACTGATCTTCATGGTGAAATAAAACCCTAATTTTCAAATCGCTTTTAGAGGAAGTTGCGGATAAAAATTAGGGTTGGCCTCATAGAGGGAAAGGTCAAATACCAGAGCGCCACAAAA
>JAAKFP010000218.1 GCA_011065005.1 Chlamydiota bacterium
AATCTTTGGTATCTTCTCTTGTGAGTGTATTCTTGAGACCATCTGGGAAAAGATCGGCTTTTTTGGGATCACCCAAAACCCTTACTATTGAATTTCCCTCCTATGAGGTCAGGAGTTCTGAACGTACGCTGTTTCGAGAGTTTTTTAGGATAGCGCGAAGCCTTTGGAGTGCGCGGAGCAATCCGCGCTTTTCGATGTGGAAAGATCTCTTTTATCTTCGGATTTTTTGCCTGTGAATGCTGTCTAAGAGGTTTTTCTGCGAGATTGCTTCGAAAAGAAGATCATTCCATATCGAAAAGCGCAGATTGCTCTGCGCACCCCAAAGATTTTTTTGCGCTAGGCCATATTCACTCTTTTAGGATGTGCTGTCAACGGAATTTACTCTGGAGAGGAGCTCCTCAACTCATTCGCCTAAAGATTCTTCGATGATGGTATTCGAGCTCTCAGCCACTTCTTCACCTGTTGGGTTGGCGAGTTTGATCCCGGTGAAGCCGGAGAAAGACAGAGACATCAGTCCCGTGGCGATAAAAGTGATTCCCATGCCTCTTATGCCGGGGATCACATTCGAAACGAGAAGTTTTTCGCGGATAGCAGCGATCAGAGCTATCGAGAGCCACCAACCTAATCCGGAACCGAAGATATAGACTTCATTGGCGAAGAAAGGATATTCTCTTGTGACCGCAAAGAGGCATGCCCCCAAGATTGCACAGTTGACGGTAATGAGCGGCAGGTACATTCCCAAAGTCATGTATAGTGCGGGGGAAACCTTTTCGATCACGATTTCTGTAATCTGCACGAAGGCGGCAATGACAGAAATAAAGAGGAGAAATTCGAGAAAGTTTAAATCAATGCCAGTGGCGTCGATGCCGAGGTGTTTAAGCCAGAGGAGAGCATCGGGTCCTGTGACAAACTTATGGACGAACCAGTTAAGTGTTCCGGCCATAGTAAGAACGAAGACGACGGCGACACCTAAGCCGTTAGCAGTTTTCAGTCGAGAGGAGCACGCGAGGTAGGTACACATTCCCAGAAAGTTGGCGAGCAGGAAGTTTTCGATAAATACCGCTTGGATCAGCAAACCAAACAAATTAATCGGCTCGTAATTTCCCATCCACATGATTTATTCTCCCTTTAATTTTTTCATCTTCATCCTTCCTTCACCCTCAGAGAAAGGGGCCACTCGACATCGCAAAGCGCAGATTGCTCTGCGCACTCCAAAAATTTTTCCGCCTTCCGCCTTCATCCTCATGGGTGTTCTTTTGCTTGGGCCACGATGTTATAAAACCAGATCATGCATCCAATGATGAAGAATGCTGCTGGTGGATTGACCATGAGGGCGAAGTTCTCATACAGGTTAGGCGCGTCTGGTGTTGCATACCAGGAAAGAGGGACGATCTGGTAGCTCAGCAGTTGACCGAAACCAAAAAATTCTCGAATGGCGGCAACAGCGCAAATGACAATCATATATCCTGCACCGGCGCCAAGACCATCCATGAATGCGGGAAAGGGTTCGATGTTTTTTGCCATACTTTCCGCACGTCCCATGACAAGGCAGTTTGTGATGATCAAACCAACAAAGACGCTCATCACTTTTGATAAGGGGAAGAAGTAAGCTTTGAGGAACTGGTCGATAATCGTTACAAATACAGAGATAATAGCTAGCTGTGTGATCATTCGGACGCTGTCGGGGGTGACATTTCGAAGGAGGGATACAAAGTAGGAGGAAAAGCCTGTGACAAAGATGACGGAAAGTCCCATGGTGATAGCGATCTCTAGGCGATTTGTAATTCCAAGTGCAGAGCAAATTCCAAGGATCGCTACAAGGATCTGGTTACTATGCCAGAGCTGTTCCTTAAAATAACTTGTTGCTAGCGGTTTGTGCATTAGTTACCTCTCACTCACTATTAATTTTTGGGGTTTCTTCTTTTAGTTTGATGAAGAACGGTCGGTATGCTGACAGGACATCTTGATAGGCTTTGTTAATACCATTTCCTGTAAGTGTTGCTCCAGGCATCCCGTCGACAGCATTTTTTGCTCTGGGAACATCCCCCAAAACTTCAGCGACCTTGCCCCTGACAACTGCGATGCCCAAGGGAGCGGTAGTAAAATCGACTTCACCGGTAGAGTCGGGCTGGAAGATGGTCTTGTCAAAGAATTGGCTTTGCCAAGGAGCGTCGGCCATGTTCGCCCCTAATCCAGGAGTTTCCTTTTGTTCATACCAGGAGATGCCAATGACTGTCATCCCATCCGGTTCGATCGCTAAGTATCCGTAGATGGCGTCCCACAATCCGAAACCGTTCACTGGGATGATATAGCCGACCGGTTTTTCTTCTTTCTGTTCGGGCTCCCCTTGTTGTGGATTGGGAAGGATTTCGTAGATCAACTTCAAAGGCTGCTTGTAGTAACCGACTTTCTTATTTTCTGTGATGTATTGATCTTTATCGATTCCTGCTTTTTCGAAAGAGGTTATATCGCCCTCTCCGTTGACGAGGTAGGGAGAGAGGCGTCGTATGTATACATCTAAGACATCGCTATCAGAGGCAGTATCACTTTCGGTTCCGGGAACTAATACTCCATCACCCACATGTTTGGCAGGAATGTATTCTCCCTCTTCATTTCTGATGAAGAAATAGCCATCATGAGTAAAAATTCGGGCAGCGATCAGCATTTGTTTGCTGCGGTCAAGTTCCTTGGCGATCTCTTGAGGTTCTTTCAAGACGCTTGCTAATATCGAAAGTATTAATGCGCAAACAAAACTGAGGATGACCACAAACATGATGATCCGGGCATTGGAAGGAGCTTGTCTAGGCAGCTGATTTGACACGGCGTGCCCTCCTGTTTCTGTAATGCTGGGCTGAATAGTAGTCGAATAAAGGTGCAAAGACGTTACCCATAAGTATCGCTAACATCACCCCTTCGGGGAAAGCAGGATTTATCGCTCGAATGACAATGGTTATCACTCCGCAGAAAATTCCATAGATCCATTTCGCTGAGTTCATTGCGGGAGAGGAAACAGGATCTGTGATCATAAAAACGAGTCCAAATGCCAGTCCACCAAGAAGAAAGTGCTTGTACGGTGGAAAACCAAACTGCGCGGAGGTCCATGCTCCGGCATCTGCTCCAAAAAACGTTGCTCCCATCTGGAAAAATAGGGCACATAGATAAGCACCGAGACCCATGGCTAGCATGGAGCGCCAGGAGCCTACACCGGTATAGATTAAAAAGATGGCCCCAAGTAGGCATGCGAGTGTAGAGGTTTCTCCGAGGCTGCCAAGCTTGTTGCCAAGGAAATTTGTCCAATCGCCATGGTATCCTATGCCGTAGTTTAGGTCTGCAAAGTGGTGAGCTTCTTCATAGTAGCCGGAAGAGAGACCGAGTCCTCCTTCAGGCAAGGGGCTCGACACAAAATTACGCATTTGCTCCTGGGTGAGGTCACCAAGGGTTGCTTGGTGTTCTCCAAGGGTGTTCCATTTGCTGAAGAATGTTTTAATCGTTTCTATTGTGCCGACGTTGTCACCCATGTCATTTGTGGCGATGGCATCAACATGGATCCGTTTAATATCCATGGGAACATTGAATTGAGCCAATTGCGTCGCTTGGGTATATCCGTCAATGGGACTTGCATGGGTGTACCCATCTAGAGCCCCGGTGCCTGAGCTTTTTGTCATATTGAGCAGACTGTTACGAACAACAGCAGGATTACTTCCAACCCACACATTTCCCGACATTTTTCCTGGGTATGAGAAAAAGAGGAAAGTTCTACAGGCAAGTGCGGGGTTGACGATGTTCATGCCGACACCACCGAAAAGCTCCTTCGAGAAAATGATTCCGACCGAAACACCGACGGCCACCATCCAGTAGGGAATTGTTGGGGGAAGGATCAGAGCATAGAGGATGCCTGTCACTAGGAATCCTTCTGATACCTCGTGATCTCTTACACAGGCAAATACCACCTCCCAGAATCCCCCTACCAGATAAGAGATGAGAACGATGGGTAAGAGGATAGCAAGGCCTTCTTTGATGATTGTCCACCAACGATAATCTTTTGCTGCAAAGGCGAAATATTCTGATAGGGAATAGGTGCTGGTGTTGAATTCGTCCATGAGGCGGAAGTCTCCGCTAGAATAGATGAAGCTTTGCAGGCCTGTATTCCATATCGCCATAAGGATGCAGGGGATAAGAGCAATTACTACAATGATCATCCATCTTTTTAGGTCGATAATATCCCGAATGTGGGGCCCCTGTTTTGTGACAGAGGGAGATTCATATAAGAATGTGTCTCCTGCAGTGATTAAAGGCTTTAGGCGGTGAAGGGGCTTCCCTTTTTCTGTCAAAGAGAGCTGATAGTCTAGGAATTTTCTAAGCATTACTCTGTGTCCAAGTACTGTTATCTTTGATTTTTAAGCTAACAAAAGTCAGGGAAAAGTCAAAGAAAAATTGTTGTAACCATTCACCTCTACCTGTTAACCGCGAAGCCCAGCAGCGAGGGGAGCGATTAATCCACTGAAATCTATATCAGTCCCCGACTATAAAATAAAGTAACTTGATGGCAAAATCCCGCCCTCACGGGCTCAATATTGTGGGGCATTCGGTCCTAGCCTCATCTTTCGCACAGCACCTTCACCAGCTCACGCTGGTGAAGTTCGTGTCACAACAGGCACGGCCTGGGGTGAAACGAATGGACCAAAAACAGACAATTTTACTTTCGATAATCCCCGAAGTTTCTTGTCCCAAAAATATAACAACACAAAGACACAAACACACTTTTACGCATAAGTTTTTT
>JAAKFP010000219.1 GCA_011065005.1 Chlamydiota bacterium
AAACTAGAGGCGATTAATTTGGGGTCGCCCGGTGCGAGAAAGATGCACGCCGGTAAATAGAGGGAAATGACCCTCTTGCGACAACGGGGAGGGGCAGGTATATCCTGTTCCTTACCCTCTGCCACTAGGCTGTTGCACTTTTAGCCTTTCAGGCTAATAAAACAGTGCTGAAATCTACTTCTCAATGGGAAAAGCAGTATTTATGGGTAAAAGGCAGAGCTAGCCCCGTCCGAGTGCGAGGGAGCTTGCGACCGAGACACGTTGGGCGGGGTATTGGATCCATATAAGGGGTTCCCGTTAGGGGACCAAGTGAGCTAGCCCCGTCCGAGTGCGAGAGAGCTTGCGACCGAGACACGTTGGGCGGGGTATTGGATCCATAGGATAACCCGTCCCGGAGGGGCGGCAGATTTCTAGTCAAAAATATATTTCAATTTATATTGTACCCTATACGTATGTTCCATCTTCTTTCTCCGCTGCCATTGTTTCTGCCGCCCCTCCGGGACGGGTTATCATCTCTTCCCTATACCCCGCCCAACGTGTCTCGGTCGCAAGCTCCCTCGCACTCGGACGGGGCTAGCTCACTTGGTCCCCTAACGGGAACCCTTAATCCGCTACTCAAATGCTTATCTTAAATAAAATGCCGGAATTAGGTTCGCGACCTAGCAAAAAATGGCCAAACTCCAGCGTCCCTTTGGGACTATTGTCCACATTCGGAAAGTGAACTTGCACGACAAAAAGGTAATGGGCAAAAAGAAAAGTCCCGCAGGGACGGGGTTTGTTTAGCCTAGCACCGATTTTCATTCAGATAATTAAGTATAACGTTAAGATTTTGATTTACAGTCGCTTAAAAAAAATCAAGACATACTCAGCGAGTAGGCTGATTTTTTCTAAGTGACTGTGGATCAAGAGATTAATGTTAGACCTAATTATCTGAATGAAAATCGGTGCTAGGGCAAGTCCAAAGGACAAGCCCTAGGATCGAATGCCCCCAAAATATTAGCCCGGAGGGCGGGATTTGGTAATGTTTTATATTTATAATATCTTAACCTGTTCTTTATATAATATTAACAATTAAATCGTATTCTTTGTGTTTAGTAAAAGTTATTTGGTATATATTTTTTTTAAATTTTAATAAAGTAGGGCAAATGGGAAATATTAATAGTTTCAATAATGTAATAACTTGTCTAGAAGGGTATAATGAAAAGGATTATTACCTTTCTTACAACGAGAATACCGCTGACAAGACACTCACATTCCAAACGAAATCTCGCGGCAATTTTTGGCATAGGTTTATCCGATTTTTCTACAAGCCTAGATGCGAAAAAAAGCAGGTAGTGTTTGAAACAATGTGCCGCGTGATTGAACAGAATGAGATTACAGGAACCCTGAGCGGCAGAAATATCAACCAGATTTTCACAGCATTCGAAAGAATCCAAAAGACCAGACAAATCCAATGGTCAAAACCCCTGAGAACGTTAGCTGAAAAAGTGCATGGTATACTTGAGAAAATCCCAACGGCAACACCAACCCCTGAAGAAGATTTCCCAAACGTAACTCAATCGAGTATAACCACCCAAACAGACGAAGACGAACAACCCCCAGCAGCAGCACCATCAACATCGAGTATAGCCATCCAGACGGATGAGGGCGAACAACCCCCGGCACCATCATCTTCTCCATACGAAATACCACCAACAGGCTCACCACCACCTCTCCCTGCACCGATTCCGTCAACAACCGAGCCAGTTGCTCCACCACCACCACCTCCTCCTGCACCGCCACCTCCTCCCCTACTAACTAAGGAAGAAAAAATTGCACTCGAAAGGCAGAAAGGGGAAGAAAGAATTGCTCGCGAAAAACGGGAAAAGGAAGAAAAAATTGCTAGTGAGAAGAAAAAAATCGAAGACCTTGAAAGGCGGGAAATAGCATTAGAAAAGGAGAAAAAGGAGAAAGTAAGAGTACAAGAGGAGAACGGTACAACTAAAAAAATCAAGGGTCTGAAATCGCATATTAAACAATACACGAAGCGAGCAGAGAAATACGAAGGACATATCAGAAAGCACGATCGCCTTATCAGTAAAAACGAAAACTTGAAACATCTAAAAGGCCAAATACCAGAAATTATAAAAAGGATCACGGCATGCAATACGTTTTTAGAAAAGACAAAGAGCCATACCACAGAGACTGGTGAAATCGAACCTCGAAGCTATACCACAAACGACGGCAAAAAAATCACTGGGCGTGCATTGCAACGTCTACGGGATCAAATAGACAAGAAAAAAAAGGAGCTGAAAAAGCAATTACCAATGAAGGGTCACAAAAAGCCTCAATCTGATATGACAAAGGGACGAGTGAACCTGAAAAAGCATTTATATAAATCACATAAAATAGTGGATATCTCTAAAAACGAAGGCCAAACCACCACCACTAAAGGTTCAGTAAACAATCTTCGGGATGATATAGAAAAGAAAAAAAATGACCCGGAAAAGACTTTATCGGCACAAAAGAAAATCGGTAAAAAAATCGAAAAGCGTGAAGAAAAAATTACATCTCTTAAAGAAAAAATCACATCTCTTAAAGAAGAATTAGGAACCTATTTCAATATTAAGAATAGTATTGAGTCACTGACCAAAACACATGACCAAGCTGTTAGAGAAATTGAGACTCTGAACGAACAAATCCGACAACTAGATGTTGAAATTGGCAAACATAAAAAAACCATCGCCAATTTAACGAAATCAAAAACTGAAGCCACTCAAGCCAGATCAAAACAAACTGCCCCAGATCCTTGGGGAACAATATCTGAACTAGCAAGTAAAGCAACCCTTATTTCCCCAGAAGAAATCTTGAATGAAGTAGAAGCTTCCCTGGAGAATTAGAAAAAAAGCAGTCCATGACCTCATTGTTCTTGCTGGCGAGTTATGCACTACGATCAATAAACTCGAGAACGAGGTCTCGGGTGCTTTCGAGGTGCTCTTCCTCATGGGCCTGAGATACGAACCACGCCTCATGTTGCGAAGGTGGAATGTAGACCCCATTGGCATACATGTAGCGGAAAAACTCTGCAAACTTCTCTAGGTCGAGAGTTTTTGCCTCCTCTTGGTTATTGACCTCTTTTCTGCTAAAGAAGATCGTAAACATAGATCCCACTTGCTGCACACAAAGATCGAGATTCTTATCTTTAATAAAATTCCGCACGGGCTCAGTAATGATGTTCGTTTTGCGTTTTAGTTCCTCATAAAATCCGTCCCTTTCGAGCATGCTCAATGCTTGGTACCCCGCTTCCATGGCTAAGGGGTTTCCGGCAAGGGTTCCAGCTTGATAAACGGGACCCTCTGGAGCAAGGAAATCCATCACCTCTTTCCGCCCTCCAAAAGCTGCCACAGGAAACCCTCCACCGATGACCTTCCCAAAGCAGGTGAGGTCGGGTTTTACGTGGTACAGAGATTGAGCTCCTTTTAGCGCCACCCGGAAACCGCTGATCACCTCATCAAAAATCAAGAGAGCTCCCTGTTTTTCAGTTTCATTGCGAAGCATTTCGATAAATTCTTTCTTTGCGGGAACGACTCCCATATTCCCTGCAATCGGCTCTAGGATCACAGCTGCGACCTCATGAGTTTGGAGGTATTGCCTCGTGGTATCGATATCATTGTAGGGCAAGGAAACGACATGTTGTACCACTTCATCGGGAATCCCTGCAGAGGAGGAAGTCGATGAGAGTTCCATCACCCCTGATCCGGCATTGACGAGAAAAAAATCTGCGTGACCATGATAGTTTCCATTAAATTTCACGACGATTTTTCTGCCGGTGAATCCCCGCGTTAAACGTACAGCGCTCATCGTCGCCTCTGTTCCCGAACAGACAAAACGCACTTTCTCGACAGAGTCAATCAACCCCACCACTTTGCTGGCGAGCTGTTCTTCAATACCGCTTGTTATGCCGAATGTTGTCCCTTTGGCCATTCGTTTCTGAACGGCATCGAGGATCTGTGGATGAGCATGTCCATGGATTAATGCCCCCCATGAGCCGCAAAAATCGAGATATTTGTTACCTTCGACATCGTAGACGCAGTCTTTCACACCAGACTCTACAACCATGGGAGGCTGTCCCATCCCTTTCCAGGCACGAACAGGAGAGTTTACCCCTCCAGGAATGACTTTACAAAGTTTCTCATAAAGTTCTTGACTTCTCATCGTTTTATACATAAAAGATCCCTCATTAATGGAAAATGATCGATCAGACATTGTATCTATTTCCAAAATTCTTTTCAAAATTCTTTCACATGAGGAGGATGTCATGAGCGGACCTACACCAGCAGGAGGAGATAATCCAAATCTAACAATTGAAAGGTCATCAGAAGGGGGAACTAAAAAGCCATTAGATCCCACCGCAGCAAAAACTGCAGAAAGTGCTCGAACATCTTTTAGCAGAAGTTTTTCTAAACAATCTGGATCGGGTTTTGATGGAAGTACGATATTTTGCCAGACTCCACCTCCCCCTACCCCTACGAACACTCCTAATGGTTCACGGGAAGGAACGCCTATAGACCCAAACCTTGTATTGAGAAGTAGTCTCTGTGAGGAAATTCTTGGAGATCCTGATTCTTAAAGAGAGGGGAAATAACATCGAAAATGAAAATAAAACTTTAACCACAGATGCAGGTTGGTAGAGAGGCCGGTCGCCCGACCTCCCCCCGGTTAAGAACCCATCGTGCGGATTTCCCGCAATAGGCTCAGGACTCCCATTCACCTAGCCGTTGAATAAGTT
>JAAKFP010000022.1 GCA_011065005.1 Chlamydiota bacterium
AGAGAAATTTGAGGTTTTATGAGAGGGTCTATTTTTAATAAACCCCGAAATTTTTCCATTCTCTGTGTTCTCGGTGGTAAATAAATCATTAACAATAAGAAAGTTGCTTCAGCGGGAGCGGCTGATATTTTCCCATCCTTATTAATAGTGCCAATAAATCGTCGATAAACGAACTGGACAGTGCGATACTGCCTCTCCTTTTCCTCTACTATGGCCGGGCCCTTTCCATTTGGGCGTAACAAGTCCAAGTAGCCTCAAATTTTCTGCATCACCGCAACGCCGCTGTCATGTTCCACTTGGTGGGGCATGGCCAGGAGGCCGCTGAAACCGAAGCACACCCAATAAAATTCAGTAACCACCACTTCTCCATCGTCCTCAATACTCTTCTCTAAACAGCGCGTCTGAGGCGGTGCATAACTTGGTTGTTTGGGGATAATACCGACACTTAAAGGATCTTGACTAAATAGAAGAGTTGGGATCTCTCCTTGAGAACAAATGTATGTCATGTAAGCGAGCGTGGCTACTGGTAATATTCCAGGTATTTTCCATCCAATTGTCTTAACGAGTGTTATTTGATCTTCAATGGATAAGTCCTGGCTCCCTGTAAGGACAGAGTTGGTTATAGCTATTCTATAAGTTTTTTCAACGGGAGTGTCCACAGGTAGTACTGAACTGTCAGTATAAAAAGGAATTGCATTGCCTTTCTTAGGGGAGTCTGTGAACAGTTCAAGTTTTCTGAAATTGAGCCCTTTTGGTATCGTCAATATTGTTACCCCTGATTTTTCATCTATCTTTTTTGAAGTAAATAATTTTGCTAAGACCTGAATAGTAGTTAGTTGATCATAAGGCTCAGCATCTTCAAAAGAAAGCCCCAAGGCAGGTAAGTCAGCATATTCTTCCCAAACTGCTTCATCAATGATTCTTAAAAATGGAGAGAATTTTCTTAGATCCAACTGGGTTGCTACTTCTATTGCTACTTTATGAAATCTCCAGCAAACTCGGGATGATTGTACTAAAGCTCGCGGATTTTCCAGAACCAACTTTTCAAAAATATTTTTTACGATTTCATTGGGGACATTATGTTGCTCAAATATATTTGGCGAATTTTGTTTTACAAATTCCCAAGGGTCGCTTGGTTGAACAAAGGTAGAAAGTTCTAAAGAGGGCATTTTTTGTCTTCTCTTTTTGATATTTTAACGTATTATACTTTATTCGTCTTAATATCGAAAGAAAAATTCTTTATAAGACCTTTAAATTTTTCTTTAAATCACTCATTTGCTGCTGGTTGTGTTAGTTTTGGTTTATACAAAAAGCCATTTTTCTTGGGAGTAAATAAATGTTTTGTTTTATAAAGTATAAATTTGTTATAATAGCTTTAAGGGAGGTTGCATAATATACCAATTATTTTTCGTTTCAAGTAATAATCTTTACTAGTAAGGAGATAAAAATGTTTCAATCAATATATAAAAGGGTTGGTTCAAAAATTTTCACAATCCTATCATTTTTTATGGTGATTTTTGTAGCAGCTCCTTTGCCTGGTGATACGGCTAAGGTATTGGAGGGTGAGTCAAAATTCACCAAAGAGTTTCGAATGGGGGATTGTACCTTTAAGTCTGAAGGTCAAAATTCTTTCTTCATTTTAAAACCTGGATATCAATTGGTTTTAGAAGGGATGGAAGGTGAAGAAATGGTTCGTTTTACATTGTCTGTTCTCTCAGACACAAAAACGATCTCTGTTCCTGATATTGGTGAGGTGACAGCTAGAGTTGTCGAAGAAAGGGAATGGGCGGATGGCAAACCGATAGAGTTTGCGAAAAGCTACTTTGCGATATGCGAAGAGACTGGAGATGTTTACGATTTTGGAGACTCCGTGGATATTTTTAATGATGACGGAACGGTTAGTCATGATGGCACGTGGCTTGTGGGTGAGCCTGATGAAGAGGGGATAGCGATGCCCGGTATCTTTATGCCAGGAACCTTTCTTTTAGGATCGAAATATTTCCAACAACTGGCGGATGGTCTTTCCATGGAACGTGTAGAGAATGTGGAAATGGGAATGAAAATGGATACTAAAGCGGGTACCTTTGAAAGTTGTGTGAAAGTGATAGAGACGAATTCGATTGAGGATACGTTAGCAACAACAACAAAGATCCACTGTCCTGGTATTGGATTGGTCGCAGAAGATGACCTTATGCTCATCAAATATGGCTATAACATCGTTGATGAGGAAGGGAAAATCAGTGAGAAATAGGAACCTATTTTTCTGCTGTATGAAACCGCAAGTATAGCGGCGGGATGATGAAGAGGTTGAGCAGCGTAGAGGTGACAAGGCCACCGAGGATAACTACAGCGGTGGGAAGCTCGATCTCGTGACCGGGGATATCACCGGCAACAACCAAGGGCAATAAGGCTAGTCCTGTTGTGATGGCTGTCATCAAGATCGGGGATAGTCGTTCCTGTGCTCCTCTAAGGACGAGTTTTGGACCAAAGGTTTCCCCTTCATATCTTTCTAGATGCTGGTAGTGGTTGATCAGCATAATCCCATTTCGTGCTGCAATTCCCAATATGGTAAGGAATCCCACGAGTGATCCGAGAGAGATGATCCCCCCACTAAAAAATATAGCAAGCACTCCACCAACAAGTGCCGCTGGCAAGGTCAAAAACGATATGGATGCTAAGGTCCAGCTTCCGAAGGAGGTTTGGAGGAAAAGGTATATTCCGGAGACTGCGACAATCGAAACTGCGAGCATCCTTTTCTGAGTAGCTTGGCGCTCTGCATACTCTCCGAGGAGCTCCGAATAGTATCCAAGAGGGAAATCGACTTTCTGAAGGTTTTGCTCGACGTCGTGCACGACTGAGCCAAGATCTCTACCAGAAACATTAGCTCCGATGTCGATACGGCGTGAGGCGCCTTCACGTTTGATCACATTGGGTGTGGGAAGGATGTCCACTTCGGCAACGTCCTCTAAACGAACACGACCGCCGTCTGGTGTGTCGAGCAGGAGTCCACGAATATCGTCGATACTGTTGCGAAATTCCGGCTTGGACCACACCATCACATCGTAAACTTTGCCTTTCCTGTGGATGTCGCTAACTTCGATTCCTGACATCATGGTTGCGGAGGCACGCCGCACATCGCCAGGTTTGAGTCCGTATTTTCCAGCTTTGGCGAGGTTGACTTTGACTTGAATGTGGGGGACTTCGATTTGAAGCTCGACGTGCAAATGGGTGAGCCCCTCTATTCCTTCTAGGGCTTGTTTTACCTCTTCAGCTTTTTGGTAAAGGACACTCAGCTCGGGACCATAGACACGCACGACGATCGCTTCTCCGGCCCCTGTGAGCACTTCTCTAATTCGCTCTTTCAGGTAGGTCTGCACATCGCGATAGATTCCGGGGTAGCCATCGACAGTTTCTTGGATGGCGTTGACTGTTTCGTCGTAGGGAGCATTTGGATCTACACTCACCCAATTTTCGGTAAAATGGATCCCTACCACTTCATCCGCTACTAAAGCACGGCCAATGTGGGCGCCGAAGTTGCGCACTCCCGGAATAGTTCGTAGTTCTTTACTGGCAGTTTCTGTGATCCGGTACATCTCCTCGTGGGAGGTGCCGGGTTTCGTTAGCCAGTGCATCAGGAAGTCTCTTTCTTTGAAGGAGGGAAGCAGCTCTTGTCCAAGTTGGGGTAAGACGACGATACCTGCCAATACGATCGCTCCGACAGTGAAGTATGCGCGGCTAGGTTTTTCAATGATACCACCGAGAATGCTGTGGTATCCGCGGACGAGCCATCGTACGAGTGGGGATTCACGCTTTTCAAGAGGGGCATTGCGTAGGAGGATAAACCCTAGTGCCGGAGTGACGGTTAGTGCCACGACAGTCGATGCGACGACAGCTATTGCGTAGGAGAGGGCAAGGGGTTTGAAGAAGGAGCCTGAGAGTCCCCCCATGAAAAAGACAGGGAGGAGTGCTGCTACTTCAATAAGTGTTGAGTAGATGATCGCCTTACGTACTTCAAGGGAGGCGTCGAGGATGATGGATGCCGTAGATTTGTTTTTTCCTTCTTTGCGGTTCTGTCGAAGTCGTCGGACGATATTTTCAATGTCGACGATAGCATCATCGACAACGGCACCGAGAGCGATGACAAATCCTGCTAAGACCATTGTATTGATGGTTGCATCGCGTAGGTAGAGGACAATTCCTGCTGACAAGAGAGATAAAGGGATAGCCATACAGCTAATTAGGGCAACGCGCCATTCGTACAGAAAAGCAATGAGGACGATCACAACCAGAATGCAGCCGAAGATCAAGGCTTTGTTGAGATTTGCGATGGACATTTCGATGAAAGTCGCAGGGCGGAAGATGTTAGAGTCGATCTCTATATCGGCAAGGCCGGGGCGAAGAGCATCCAGAACTTCTTCTACTCCTTGCGTTACTTGGAGGGTGTTTGCCCAAGGGAATTTTTCGACGATGAGCATGAGGCCGGGGCCGTCATTGATGACAGCGTCACCGATGAGGAGAGGATGTTCCCATTTCACATCTGCAACGTCTCCGATGGTTATGATGTCGGTGTCGCTCTCTTTAAGGGGTATGGCGGCTAGGTCTTTAGGTTCGAACACGGGGAGGATATGTTGGATGTCGAGTCGTTGATTGGGGGTTTCGATAAATCCATCGATTCGCGTTTTCGCGGCGGTAGAATAGGGCAGGAGTCCAAAATCTAAGGCTTCCGACGAGACCTCTAGAATTTTATTCATAGAAACGTCGTGTGCTTGCATCAGGTTGGGGTCGACTTGTATTTGGAGGGCTTTTAGTCTTTCTCCCCATATGGCCACGTTGGCGACTCCCGGGACGCGCATCAGGTGGAATCGCATCTTCCAATAGGCGATCATTGAAAGGTCCATGAGGTCGTATTTGTTGGAGGAGAGACCAATTTTCATAACTCGGCTCGTCGCTGAGAGGGGCTGGAGCATGACGGGGTTTGCAAAGGATGGGAGGTCGTTTTTTGTTAGTTCAAGGCGTTCCTGGACCAGTTGTCGAGCGTATAAGATATCGGTACCGGGTTTAAAGATGAGTTTGATGGAGGAGAGTCCCGTCACCGATTTGGATCGCATAACATCAAGCTGTGGAGTCCCTCTGAGAGATTCTTCCATAGGAATAGTGATCAGCTCTTCTACTTCCACGGGGGACATTCCCAGCTCTTCGGTTTGAATTTCGACAAGGGGCGGAGCAAATTCCGGGAAGACGTCTACAGGCATATCTCGAAGCTTTGTGATTCCAAATACTACCAAAATCATGGCGGCAAAGATCACTAGATATCGAAACTGCAAGCTAGATCTTACGACCCAACGAAACATATGTTTTAGTCCTCCAAGGAATGCTGGTTCTTGTTTTCAAACTCTATGTTGGATAGCATACTCGCTCCGAATGTCACAACGTCTGTGCCAGTATCCGGACCTTTTAATAGTGCTGCCAGATCTCCATCAATATGATCGATAGTAACCTGTTGTCGGATGAAGACGAGGGGTTCGGGGTTCGTGTATATCCATGTCTTGCCGTATTCATCGTAAATCACGGATGCATAAGGGATCACTTTGCGCTGTATGCCATCATCTTGCTGAGAAACTTCGACAAGTACTCGTTGTCCAGGCTTAAAGCTGTGGTTTCTGTTTTTTAGGGAGTAGTACAGTGCACCATCTTCAATATTTACCGCTTGGGCCTCAGTGTTAGGTGCATCACTGTTTTGGGCTATAGGTACCACATTCACCGTTTGGTTTTTGGATACTAGGTGTTCTCTTCCTTTGATCCCAACACGCACGCCAATTTCCGCTCCTAATGGCAGGGTGATTACCTCACCACCAAAGATCTGCTTTCGAGAAATCGTTGTTTCCGTAACAGGGGTTGTTTTTATGCCGATCACCTTGGCGGTTTTTAGGTTTAAGGTGATACGATTGGTATCTGTAGCATCTACGGTTAGTTGGCACACAGATAGTTGTAGGCTAGCTGTGAGTAGCAAAACAACCACCCATCGATTCCTCCGTCTCATTCAAGATCCTCCAGAGTCTTTGGTTTAGAGTTCGATCCAAAAATGAGGTAAAGCGGCGGTACAATAAACATGTTGAGTAGTGTAGAGGTGACCAAACCACCCAAAATAACGACTGCCATTGGGTATTCGATCTCAAGACCCGCGATTTCCCCAAAAAACACTAAAGGCAAGAGAGCCAGTCCTGTTGTTGTCACAGTCATGAGGATGGGTGCAAGTCGTTCCTTGGCTCCACGTAGGATAAGTTCGGGTCCAAACGTTTCCCTTTCATAATGCTGTAGGTATTGATAGTGATTGATGAGCATAATGCCGTTACGCGCAGCAATTCCCAGAATGGCGAGGAATCCAACAAGAGACCCAATCGAGATGATTCCACCACCAAAAAATGCTGCTATCACTCCCCCTACTAGTGCCGTTGGTAGGGCTAGGAAAGCGATAGATGCTAAACGCCAACTCCCGAAAGATGCTTGCAGAAGAAGATAGATGCCGATCGCAGCGGCGATTGCTATGCTTAGTAATTGTTTCTGTGCGGTTAGTCGTTCAGTGTATTCTCCGAGCAGCTCTGGGTGGTACTCAACGGGAAATTCTATTTTCTTGAGGACCTGCTCGACCTCGCGGGAAACGGTGTCGAGATCTCGACCATTGACGTCTGCGACAATATCAACACGAGGCGAGATCGCTTCATGTTTGATGACTGTGGGGGCTGGAACGATGTTCACTTCCGCTATCTCTTTCAAGCGTACGTGACCACCTTTGGGTGTGTCGATCAGCAGTTCACGGATATTATTGATGCTGTGTCGCGCTTCAGGTGTGCTCCACACAACCACATCGAAGATTTTTTGTTCTTCGAATAGGCTTCCTACTTCAATCCCGGCAAAGATGGTTGACGCAGCTCGACGGACATCACCTGGCTTAATGCCATAAGGCTCCGCCTTGGCAATGTCGACTTTGATTTCGATGTGAGGCTCTTCCTCTTGGCTTTCGACCTGTAAGTTGACAATCCCGTCGATGTTTGCAATAGCCTCTCTAATCTCTTCAGCCTTGCTGCGAAGAATTTCCTGATTGGGACCATAGAGACGCACAACGACCGCTTCGCTTGCTCCTGCGATAACATCCCTGACTTTCTCCTTCAGATAGGTATGCACATCGCGATCTAGACCTGGAAAATCGGCAATCGTCTGTTTGATGGCGGCGACTGTCTCTTCATAGGGAGCTTTAGGATCGATGGAGACCCAAATCTGGCCTGAATTGATATTGACGATTTGGTCTCCAGTTATAGCTCGTCCGATGTGAGCGCCGACGTTACTAACACCTGGAATAGATTTTAGGTCTTTTCTAGCTCGATCCATGATTCGGCTCATTTCCTTATGAGATGTCCCGGCAAGTGCATCCATTTCGATAAGGATGTCTCTCTCTTTGAATGTTGGCAGCAACGACTGACCGAGAAATGGCCACAACACGATGCCGATGATCAAGAGAACCCCAGCTGTTAAGAATGCAGTTTTTGGTGCATGGATCGTTCGTTTTAGGACTGCATCGTATGCATTCTTTAGCCAAAGTAGAATGTGGGATTCTCGCTTTTTGATTGGTGATTTGTGTAAGAGAACGTATCCCAATGCCGGGGTGACTGTCAATGCGACCATCATGGATGCGAGTAACGCTAAAGAATAGGCAAGGGCAAGGGGTTGGAAAAATGCACCTGAAACTCCACCCATAAAGAACACGGGTACTATAGCCATTACAATGATAAGTGTTGCGTAAATAATGGCTCTGCGCACCTCGAGGGAGGCTTCAAGAATAATCGATGCTGTTCCCTTTTGGCTCCCTTCTTTGCGATGCTGACGAAGGCGTCGTACGATGTTCTCAATGTCGATAATCGCGTCGTCGACAATGACACCGATGGCGATTCCGAATCCGGCTAAAATCATCGTATTGATTGTTGTTCCTTGGAAGTAGAGTACTAGTGTTGCAGTCATTAGAGATAACGGAATGGCTACAATGCTGATCAGTGCGACACGCCATTCGTAAAGAAAGGCGAAGAGAACAAGAACGACGAGAACGGCGCTAATGATGAGAGCCATGGTAAGGTTGTCGATGGCAGTTGTGATGTAGTTCGCTGATTGGAAGATGGTGGAATCTACCTCTAAACCTGGAAGACCGGCTATTAGCGCATTGAGAGCTTTTTCCACTTCACGGGTTACTTCTAAAGTGTTGGCCCACGGTAATTTTTCCACTACAAGGATAAGGCCTGGGCCATCGTTGAGGAAGGCGTCACCAATGAGTGGAGGGTGTCCTTCGACCACATCGGCTACCTCGCCGAGACGCATCGTTGCCCCGTGGACAGGTAACTGTGCTAGATCCTCCGGAGAGGAGATGGGTGAGACATGCCGTATTCCAAGCCTCTGGTTGGGAGTATCGATCCACCCTCCTGTTCCGGGGATTGAAGCTTTCAAAAAGCTCAACGGTGATACCCACAAGGCATCTCCAGTGGTTCTGATGATTTGCTCTTGCGTCACTCCGTTTGCTTTTAACCGTTCCGGGTCGATTTGTACCTGCAGCTGCCGTTTTCTCTGGCCCCAGATCACGACGTTTGCAACACCGCGGACGCCCATCAGTCGGGGTTTAATCGTCCATCGGGCGAGTACAGACATCTGGATCGGTGTAAGTTCTTTTGAAGATAAGCCAATCATCATTGCTCGATTTGTCGTTGACAGAGGTTGAAGCATAATGGGCGGTTTTGAGACGTTTGGCATGGTATAGGCTAAAGAAAGACGCTCCTGCACCAATTGTCGAGCGCGCATGATATCGGTTCCGGGTTCGAAGATCATAAGAATCGACGACATTCCAGGAACAGACTCGGATCGAATGGTTTTTATCCAGGAGGTGCCGCTGATAAACTCTTCTAGGTTCAGAGTGATCAAACTTTCTACTTCCTCGGCAGAAAGCCCGAGTGCTTCGGTCTGGATTTCCACAAGCGGTGGAGCAAATTCCGGAAAAACATCTACAGGCATTTCTCGAAGGCGGTTGGCACCAAAGAGTATGATTGCCAGGCCTACAGCAATGACTAGATATCTAAACTTTATGCTTGATTGAATGATAGAACGTATCATGGGTTACAACCTTTATTTCCCTATTCCTTTTTCGATGCCGAGCAGCTCAGCTACCCCTACCGTAACAACCTGAGTCCCTACAGGAGGGCCTTCAGTAAGAAATGCCAGTTCACCATCTATGGACTCGACATTGATACGATGCCTAACGAAGACTAGCGGTTTGGGGCTCGTGTAGGCCCAGGTATCGCCGTAAAGGCCGTATACTACTGCAGAGTAGGGGATTACATATTGTTCTCTTTCTCCGGAACGAACAGGAATGGTTTCGATGCCAAGTCGCTTGGCAGCCATTTCTGTTAAAGTGATGCGATTCAGCCCCTCTTCCAGAGGTTCGATCTTGGCCCCTTTTTCTTTGGATTGTGCGGATTCTGCCCATTGTGGGCACACCGCGAGCTGAAGACCTGCAATGATGAGTGCCAGAGCAATCCATAGATTTTTGCGTTGCATTGAGTATCCCCCTATTCTCATTTATTTCTTTAAAATTAGAAATAGCAGGTATACATCTTTTACTGCAACTTACCATTCATAGGTTAGCTGACTAATGAGAAAGTCTGCGGTATTTCCTGTACCACCGTGAGATTCGGAGTAGTCGACATCGTGACCATACTCAAAGCCTAAGAGAATGCTATCGTAGAACCAAATACCGATGTTTGCTAGGAACCTTCGTCTGGGAAATATTCCTTCTAAATCGTGGCTTTCCGAGTAGTTGAGAGAAAAATAGGTATCTTTACAACAAATCTTCGTCGAATACCCGAGTTCGACTTGCCATGCTTGGGGGGCGAGTTTGAGATCCTCATCATCTTCCATAAACTTAACGCTTCGAAGGGCTCCATTGTATTCTAGAATGAGGGAAAATCCATTCAGGAAAAGCCTGCCGTGCAGGGCGATACCAGGAGCATACCTGGCTTCGAGAGCTTCCGGAAACTCCTCAGTTAGGGAATCGGAGTCAAATATGGAACTGAGATAGTCGATACCCACACCGTAGGACATATTACAAAACTCTTTTCCGTAACGAATGGTGCCACCGTAGTGTTCGATGTGGTCATTTCCACCACCAGAGTTGGTGTCGCCGTTGAAAACATAAGCAGACGCATGGAGACCGTACCGTTCGTAGCCAATCAATAGGACGTCTTCTCTTGTTTCAAATATCTCGATGGTTAGAGGGTCTGTAATGGTTAGGGTATCCCCAACAACGGCACCAGTAGAGATACCGAAAGGGACAAATACTCTGCCTGTTTGTAGGAACCAGGGAAAACAATCGAGGTTGCCGAAGGTGACAAACGCCTCTTTTACAGTGAATTTATCATCGTCGGGGTCCCACTCAAGTGCTAACTCGCAAACATCCCAGTCTGTGAGCGAGATTTCAAAGTCCAATTCAGCAGTTTCTAGAGCAATATCACTAGAAGAACTATTATCGAATTCTTTGGCCCAGGAGTATTCCATCTCAATGGCGCCACCGAACTCTACATATTCGTTAATCATGGCTTCCAGCCTAGATTTTTCTTCGGCAGACTTTTCAGCATCCTCTTCGATGGGTTCATAAGCAGCTTTCTCCTCTCTAGCCATTTCTCCTTCCAGTTCCGGAAACAAGACAGGTGGTTCTTTGCCCCCGTCTTCGCCTGCAGGAATGACATCGAATGTTCCCATTTCTTCGGGGAGCGGCCTTTGTTTAGTCCCTTCTTCAGACCCTTCAAGGATGTTTAGTGTTGTAGTAGCGAATAGCGTGGTGAGGATTATCAGGTTTTTCATTAAATCATTTTCTCCAAATAAGACCGGAATCAAGTTAAACATTCATTTTTACAGAAAAGTGCTCTTAAAATCCAAGAAAAAAATAAGCGTTCAGACCCCCGCTTAATAACCGCGAAGATCGCATACGCATCAACCTAAGGAGCTGGGCAAAAATAAGTTGTACATTTCTGGTAACACAACGCTTCAGATGCGAGGCGCAAATTCGCAGACAACTTATTAGTTTTCAAGAATTTGCAACAAAGCAGATGAAGATGGTGTGTTAGCAGAAATGTACAACTTATTTTTGCCCAGCGCCTAAGCACATACACTTGTTTTTAACGTAATCGCGGTAATGATGTTTGAACTTGGTATCTGATTCAAGAAAATACTTGAGTTGTGGGCTTTAAGGGTTCCCGTTAGGGGACACTGGAAAGTTTTTTTTATCGATTTAAAATTATAAGAATGAAATGTTTAATGACACAAGTGTAAAGACTTATTTTGATAGGCTGATGCGTATACGATCTTCGTGGTTATAAACCAAGGGTCTGAACGCTTACAATTTAAGAATTAGAAGTCTAGCTGTAATTGGACCTGAAACACGTCGTGGTTGCCGTGTACCTCATCGTCATTTTTGAACGTGTAATCGGTCTGGATTTTAAGATTGTGCTCTCGGATGTACAAATTCATGCCTAATGAAGTCCATCGGAAATGATCGTGAGATTTATCCAACTCCTGATATCTTGCAGCAAGCTCGAGACCATAGTTGCAGATACAGCCGACAAGGTATCCCCCTTGCACATACCAACCATACCCTTTTGTATCTTCATTGAACCAATCGTACTCAGCCTGAACTGTGAAACGACCTTCATTGAAAAAGAGGTCTACGCCCCAAGCATAGATATCAAATTTATCGTCGTCGTCATGGGCGCGGCCGAGGTAAGCGGTATTTGCTCCAATTGCTAGCCTTCGCCCTTGACAGATGTAGGTTTCTTTGTAATCCGCATACCCGTTTGGAGGTGTGGCGAGATCATACAGATTAAATACGACCCGTCCCGCGGGCATCAGCTGATCGGAATGTTTCTTTCCCGAATGTCCAATTTTTTCGAATTGTTGATTGTCGAAGATCCCGAAAGCATATTCGAGACGACCGCAATAAGGGCGTCCATGCAGAAGCAATCCAATCGTATTGTCCGCCATTCCCAAGTCGGTAAGTGCTCCTTTGACTAAAGTCCGGTCCATAAATAATAGCTTAGAATCTGATGTCAGGGCATTCCTAGAGAATGGGATATCGTACAATCCAACACGAAGATAAGTAAGCTCTTTGCAAATGGTAAAGTCCACCCAGGCGTTTTCCACCACAGCTTTTGGATCCTTACCGAAACGACCTGTATTGTCGATTTTGAGTTCTGCACCATAGGTGCCCAAGCCAAAAACATCTCCAGAGCCTTTGATGCGGAATCTGCGAATGAAGAAATCGTTATTGTTGGTTTCGCTGTCATACAAGTATCGGGTTTGTATTCGTAGTCCCGGTTTGAATGTAATGCTTCCGCACTCACCTAAGGAAAGCGGTTTCAGAAAGGGTGCGATGTATGGCTCTTCTTCAGATTTACATTCTCCTTCCCCATGTAGTAGTGGGTTGAAACATAGGCCAAGGATAAAAATGAGTAGCAGCGGTGAGATTTTTCTCAATTTGTGACGAGACATAACAAAATCCATTAAGTTTGGTTCAAATAGTCGTTTACCATAAGAGATCAAAATTGTTTTTGCAAGATCAATGGGCCTTATTTCGTAAGATGATCTTTGATATTCCATAAATTTCATGTGAATGTGTAATATGTCCCAAAACAATGAATATATTGAGGTGGATTCTTATGCAGAAACTGTTTTTGTCGATCGCATCGTTACTAGGGGGTCTAGGTGTAACTTTTGGAGCGTTTGGTGCGCACTACCTCAAACGTTTTTATTCACCAGACGAGCTAGCTGTTTTTGAGACAGGTGTTCGTTATCAAATGTACCATGTTTTCGCTCTGTTTGTTTCTGCATGGGCGATAGGATATTTTCAACATAGCCTCTTCACCTATTCGGCCTGGGCATTCTTCTTGGGTACGGTTCTCTTTTCCGGGAGTCTTTACATTCTGACCATAAGCAACATACGTAGTGTGGGAATGATCACTCCTATTGGTGGGCTGGTTCTTATTTTGGGATGGGTATTGCTTCTTCTTGGATTCTGGAATACTACCTCCCTTTCTTATCCAAATTAAGCGGCAAAAAATATATTTATCCCAAAGGACAAGGAAAGGATGAAAGAATGTTCCCTGGAACGCCATCCGAAGAAAACAAAAATCGTCTATTGCAAGGATGCGAATAGAAAAGACGATCATGATAACATCTCGTTTGATTTTCTAGGCTACACTTTTCGGCCAAGACGCTCGTGTACAAAGAAAGG
>JAAKFP010000220.1 GCA_011065005.1 Chlamydiota bacterium
ATGTTAGTAGTAAGGATGTTAGAGCAGGTTCACGAGCTGATCCTGGTACCCAAGATTATTTCCTCTACAAAAGCCGATGTCCTTTTCCGCATGTCCCAGGGCTTGTCCTTCGGACTTGCCCTGCGCATCGCTTCCGTCATGGCACGCGATGAAGGATGGTTCGCCGAACATATGCTCATCTTGAGCCCGCCAATCCCAATGCCCGTTTTACCGCACCGGCATCACAATGTCCCATTATTGACGAAGCTTGGGAGGATCCTAAAAGAGTGCCGATTTCGGCGATCCTTTTTGGAGGGCGACGCTCTTCTGTTGTTCCTCTTGTCAATGAAACGTTCAATTGGCAGCATGGAACCTTTCTCGGCGCTAGCTCTTCGTCACAAATGACCGCTGCCGCTGTCGGGGAGGTGGGAAAGCTGCGCCACGATCCCTTTGCGATGCTCCCTTTCTGCGGATACCACATGGGAGACTACTTTGGTCACTGGCTGAAGATGGGAAAGAAAGCAGATCCCTCCAAGCTGCCAAAAATGTACTATGTCAACCTACCCGAATGGATCGCCCAAGAACTCGACGACCTCGAGTCTCGCCTGAACCAATAAAATTCAACGCCAAGACGCCAAGACGCTAAGATTTTTTAAACTAATGTCCATCACCGTCCATTAGTGTCTACATTCGGAAAGTAAACTTGCATTGTAAAAAGATAATGGGCAAAAAGGAAAGTCCCATCGGGACGAGATTTAATGAGCCTAGGGCAAGTCCGAAGGACAAGACCTAGGAGACTGGATGCCCCTTAAATATTGAGCCTCGTGAGGGCGGAATTTAGTTTTGTAGATACCTATTAAATTCACGAATAATCCCATTCATCAGGATAGGTCACTTCAAATTTTGGCTGTTTATTTACCAAATTTTTCTTTCCAATATATCTGTTCTCATTTGGAAAATTTTCCTTCCATAGATTTGCGCGAGAGCGAAATTTTTCGATACGAAGTTCCGTATATGGATGGGTCGTAAAAAAATCCTCAAAGGGATTCGTCGGTTCTTGTTTGCTGACAGGTTTCTGTATGAGTTTTTCAAATGAGGTGCTCATTGCAATGGGATCGTATACCTTTTTTAAAAGCATCCGAAAGCCATATTCATCTGCCTCGTCTTCTTGTGCTTTGCTAAAGGTCAAACTGGCAATCATGTGAATGACATCATCTGCATAGGTGATGACTGTGCCCTCATGAATTTTTCGCCGAAGCATTTCTCCTCTTGCTGCGTCGAACAAATGACCTCTTTCTATATGTCCAATTTCGTGGCTGAGTACAGCAACGAGTTCAGCCTCACTTTCAAGGATATTTATTAATTCTTTTGTCACACAAATTATGCCTCCAGGGTATGCGAATGCGTTAGGGGAGCCATTCACAAGGTAGACTCTGTAATCGAAAGGCTTTGATGATTCATCAGTTAATGAGCTAATGAGTGAATTGAGATATCTGACAGTAGCTGTCTCATCAGATGTGTTTGGTTCGAATAACCTTGCAAATGTCAGTTTGATTTGATCCCCAAGCACCTTTTCATCAATGTCGTTGATAGGAAACATCCGACTTATTACTCTATCAAAAGATTTAACGGGCTTTCCAAGTTCCTGAAACAATGGAGCGAAGGAACGAGAAAAAGGGGGCTGAGACTTTTCTCTGATAAGTATCAATGAGACGCCTACTACCCCACAAATGAGCAGTAAAAAGAAAATCGCCCTAAGCACCTTCATGAATTTCGATCCTATGCTTGTATTTTTTGTACATGACACTGACTCCCAGCATCAAACTTCCCACTCCAATAAAGACCAATGCACGGGTCGCAAGGTCACTTTGAACTAAGTCAAATACGATGAGTCGAATGCTACAGAATACCAAGGCTGACATTGCAATCTGGATGCTCCGCTTTGATTTAACTAAAAGTCCGACAGCCAAATAAACGCAAATCAGCCCCACCCAAAGGAGTGTGAGGATCGCTTTCTCAAAATTAAATGCAAATAGAAGGGCGACTCCTAAGAAGATAGGTAAGAGAATAGTCAAGCTTGGCTGACGATAAAGAATGGGGATAAATCTTATCATCCCCTCAGTCGGGGATGAGTTCTGTTTATCCACAAGATCCTCTCTTCGTCCATACGCAAGATAAGCATAGCAAAACTGCAATGCGACTGCCATGAAAGCAGGTGTGTTGTGCTGCTCAATGGCGAATAAGCTCGGCATCGTTAAATTGCTCGTCACGAAAGCCACATGAACGATCGAAGCGATTAAATACATCCAGGAATAAACGTAAAGCCGCTTAGGCCATTTGTAATTTAGGCTTCCGATAAACAGTCCTATGGCTATGACCACCCAAATAAATGGCCTCCAAACCTCCGGCATTTCAACAAAGACACAGAGTGTGATAAATCCAAGGCAACCTTCAAGTAGTCGACTACCGCAAAATCGAGTAAATCTAGAGAAGTCTGATTTCTGAGGATAAAATACCATCCAATAGAAAATAGTCAACAGCCCCAGCGCTTCAGTTGCCCAACGCAACGAGATACCATTCCAAATGGGGTCTATCTGGAGGTGAACGGTCACAAAACGGCTGATGAAAGCAATCAAAAATGCCAAACCTATATGACTCATCCCTTCTCTAATTTTTTGCTTCACATCATCACTATATTTGAATAGTTCCGGGATTAAACGACCCACCTCAAGAGCAAGTACCGAGAACCCAAGATAAGCCAAACCTGGAATGAGGATGCTAACCTGTTTTGTAAACACGTACGTGAGCAGACTAATTTGAATACCCAAAGCATAAATCACAAAATGGTGAATATTCTTCTTCCATAGTTTAAATTGAAGGAGATTTCCAAATATCAATAGCGCATCAAGGAGAACCAGCCCCATGAAATCCACCCTTGAAATTATTGAGGGTATGGATGTCTTTTGTAAGAGAACGGTAAGGTGGACCCAACTCAGTAGATGGACAAAAATCAAGGAGATTATGAACACTAAATTCCACGAATGGTCCTCTTTGAGTTTTCGCCATAGTGCAATCAACCCAGCTACCGATAAAACAATGGCCTGTACAACCAAGGAATTGTATCCAAAGAAGTAAATCCCCATGAAAAAGAGTGTCCCCAAAAGGGTCGTGATCGAAACAGGATCCTTTGGATCTTTTTGACCGAATAAAACGAATCGGAAATCGTCCACGACAAAATTTTTAAATGATCCAGTGACGTGATAACCCCAGCTGAGTGCTGTTACGATCCCCATTCGCAGATAAATAGGGAATTGATCGGTGACAGGAGTTGTCGATAGGGTGTCCAGTAAATGATTAATCACAACCAGATAGCAGATGTATTGAAGGAAGCACCCTACTCTTAGTAGGAAATCTTCTTTCTGAAAACGACAGACAAAATTGAATGCGATGGTTTCAAAAAGGATCATCAGGCTTAGGTCAAGAGGTTTAACAGCAAAGGTGGTCATTGAGGCAATAGCTGACATTGCTACCAGTTGGGAAAGTAAGGTATCTGTATAGTATAGCCACAAGATTCCCTTTCTCTTAGCAATTCTCGCCAGAATGAATCCGGCCACTGCCATCCCACCTAATACAAAAGGTGTCCATTTAAAAAAAGGTGCATGGAGCCAAATATTCCACGTCAATAGCACCCAATTTGTAATATGAGCGGCCAGGGGAAGCGCTTCTAGTTTAGGGGACTGATAATTTTTGCTGTAGTGAACACTTGCTGCAATCAAACTCACCACAACTGAACTTCCGATCGCCAAATGATGCATCCATGGAAGAAGCTGGGTACTCAGTGAGATCGTCCAAAAAGTATTCTGAAAGGCAAAGGCGATTACGATCAACAGAAGGTGAAGATCCCATTTTGATCGATAAGCTGCAATCAATCCGACACTAGCAACAAGAGCTCCTATTGGAAGCAATATGAGAGCTTGTGGTGCCAAACAAAAAGATAGTATGCTCAGAATGACATGTAGCGATGCTACGGCCTGAGAGGGGGTTGTCATTGCTAATAGAATGTTGATCGAAATTCCAAAACACAAGAAGTATAAAGCGTGAAGGGGTGAATGAATAAACTGAAGTCCTTCAATCCCTCCTGCACCCAGTGTGGCGAACAAAATAACCGTACCCGAAATCGATTTTAACCAACCACAAAGAGGAGCCCAATCTGCGCGACTTTTAAGTTGTTGGCTGATACCTAAAAACAAGCAGGATACAGCTATCATGACGCCCACCCTGACTTCAGCGTGTTGCATAATTTCAGCTGTAAGCCCAAAAAAGACAGCGCCGATGACTAAAGCTATGGAGCCAAATACACCTATCCAGTTTTCTTTGATAATGTTTGGAATTTTAAACGGTTTTCTGGGTGGTTTCTTCTCTATTACTTGTGATTTAACAATTTTTGGAGATCGTTTCACTGTTAGCTGTGATGAAGTATTTTTCTTCTCAATGGATTCTTCAGCGGTAATAGGTGGAAAAGATAGAGGGCTTGACTTACACATGGATAATATCTTCATTTCTTTCAATAGCTGCTCACATTGTCGCACGCGAGCAGATAATTTGAGGTGTAAGTAAAGGAGTGTGAAAGAAAAGACTAGTAATGCAATAATATCCATTTTTCCTATGACCGCAAAAGTCGGTTGGATTTTTAGAAATCAGCCTTGAATCTCGCTATGCAATATTTTGAGTTCTATTAGCTGTCGTCATGAGATTCTTATAAAAGTTAGTGATCTTTATAATTT
>JAAKFP010000221.1 GCA_011065005.1 Chlamydiota bacterium
TCAAGAAAATACTTGAGTTGTGGGCTTTAAGGGTTCCCGTTAGGGGACCAAGCGAGCTAGCCCCGTCCTAGTGCGAGGGAGCTTGCGACCGAGACACGTAGGGCGGGGTTTTGGATCGATATGATATCTCGTCCCGGCAGGGGCGGCAGATTTATGAAGAGAGGCGATTTGGTATTCCGTCATTATGGATATAACGAACTATTTTGTAGGGTCAATTTATTGTTCCTGCCGCCCCTGCCGGGACGGGATTTTATGCTGACCTAAAAACCCCGACCTACGTGTCTCGGTCGCAAGCTCCCTCGCACTAGGACAGGGCTAGCTCGCTTGGTCCCCTTATCGGGGACACTGGAAAGTTTTTTTTATCGATTTAAAATTATAAGAATGAAATGTTTAATGACACAAGTGTAAAGACTTATTTTGATAGGTTGATGCGTATGCGAAGAACGCGAAGAAAATGAAGGGCACGCGAAGATTTTTTTATGAAATATAAAAATTCTTCGCTTTCTTCGCGTTTAAAATTCTGTTCCTTTGCATTTCGCTAATTACTCCTCTTCTACATCGAGCTGAGCGCGCATGGCTTCTGCCTCTTCAGGATCTAGGGCCTGGAGTTTATCGAAATAGCGAAAGCGCCGCTTTTCTAAATCCCTCTCTAGCTCATCAACGGGATAGTTTGGATCGTATAAAGCAACGAGCATTAATTTCACCGCTTCGACTTCCTTTGGGGAAAGGACTAAAGCCTGTTCAAGGTTTGCCACCGCCGCTTCAGGACTGTTGATCTCCAGATACACTTCTGCCAACTTGATAAAAGGTAAGGGATTGTTTGGCGTATATTTGATCGCTTTCCTCAAAGCAACAATTGCTTCATTGGTATTCCCCGTCTGAAAAAGGGTATTACCCAATTGTTCCCACAGCTCCGAATCATTTGGGACAAACTTGGTCGCTTTTCGCAACAGCGATATCGCTTGGTTGAAATCTTTATCCCCCTCAAAAACTGCTGCGAGGTGTTGATAGGCGCCGACGTAGGAAATATCAAGGCGCAACGCTGTTTGGTATGCTTCCTTGGCTGCCTGCTCTTTATCTAGCAAATAGTAGACTTTCCCTAGAAGGTAATACGCTTCGGGGAGGTCTTTATTTTTTTGGGTGATCTTTTCGAGAATAGCTTGCGCTGTATGGAGGTCTAGTGAGTCCTTAATCTCTGTGACTTCTCCAGAGACATAGGATTCCACAGCTAGGTCAATGAGATCGGTAGCATAGTTCAGCTGCAACGGAAAACTATTGGGATCCTCCTCTATCTTTTCTTTTAACAGCTTCACAGACTTTGCAATGATTTCCGGCCTACGCTCATAACGCTCAAGAAAGTCAGCAATGGAAAAATCTGTAGGCGCCAACACCGACGCTCTTTGTGCGAGCTCCAAAGCTTTATCAAATCGGGACAACTGAACATAAAGATCAACCAACGTCATCAACCCTTCAGGGGAGTCATAAAGGTCCTTTTCTAAAACACCCGCCAAAGCTGTGGCATCATCATAATTTCCAAAGTCGGTCCAAAGACGTATCAACTGTTGGTTTTCTTCAATAGAACGCCTTTCACGCTTGGATATGGTGTCGAAAATATTTTCCAACAGTCTTTCATTTTTTGTGATGACCATCAGTTGGGCTAACTGGATTTGGTAGTACAAAGGTACAGCATTACTTGACATCCATTGCCAAGAAATCTTGTTTGCAGCATCAAATTGATCTGTACGAATGAAACTCTCGATGTACGAAATCATGTCCGAAGGACTTAGATCCCCGGAACGTTGCAGTTTCCGATATTGTTCGAGAGCCAAATCATACCTTTGCAGTTCGATAAGGATTTTAGCATACTCAGAACGATGAGTGTTATCTTCAGGTTTCAAGACAAAGAACTCTTTGTAATGGGGCCAAGCGTCTGCGAATAAACCAAGTTTGGCATTAACGACCCCAAGCATGGGGAGCAACCGTATCTTGATCGTGCTTTCCTGTTCAGAACCTTGAATATTTTCCAATATCCTAAACAGAATTTTCTTCCCCTCATAGTTCCGACCTACTGCCATGAATGTTTCCGCTTTTTCTATATTCATATAGGGGGTAGGATTTTCTATGCGGTTAAAATACTCCAAGGCTCTTTTGTTATCTCCCTTGACAATCCGATAGAATTGCGCTGCCACAAAATTGCGGTTCCAATAATCTAACTTTTTCTTTTTGAAAGCCTGAAAATATATTGGAAACTCCTCATCAGCAGGCTGCGGCGAACTCAACAGAAGCTTTTTTAAAAGGTCTTCAGCTTGAGCCTCCTGGCCCAAAGCCGTCATCGACTCGATAGCTATGCCATGCAACCCATCAAGATCCTTGTACGGTGCGGAGAGATCTTCATAGACGTCTAAAGATTCACTCCAGCTATGCAGTTCGAAAGCAATAGTTCCACGGCCAACGAGCACTTGATTACTTTCTTCGGCAACCTCTTCGAACCATTGAAGCGCCGCTATTGGCTTGTCTTTTGCGAGCAAGCCAAAGCCCAGCCTCAGATAGGTTTCTTCTCCTATTGTCCGACTTTGGGAAACCTTTTCTAACAACTGATTACCCTTTGTTACCTTACCTGTAATGATGGATGCTACTGCTTGAGCTTCCAGAACATCTAAATCTGTGGATTCAATATCCTTCAAATATGAGTAAGCTTTAGAGTAATCCGCTTCCCTGTAGGCGGTCATCCCCAAAGTCAAGTTTGATTGCTGGTTCTTTGGGTCAATAACTGCGAGCTCAACTTCAGTAGCTGAGTCTTCAAATGCCTCTCCATCCTCAGATCTCCACTTTTGTGTTACTATTTCGATGTCGTCAATTTTTGTTACGCGTGCTCTTAACTTTTCGACTTCATCCCGAGAACCCCATTTTTCTACTACTTCAACGTAAAAGGGAAGGTTCTCATAGGACTGATCTTCAATCGTTTCATTGATGTCATTCCTGATCTTCACCAAAAACTGCTCCATACCCTCGCGGTGCTCCCCATCTATAACGGGGACACGGTGGAAATTGCTAACAGCAAGTTTATAATACGGGATAGCATCCTGGTACGACTTGTTTTCCGCCTCTTTGACGTAGGTTATGCCAAGAAGAAAATAGATTTGCTGCAATTCATCCGACGAAGCTTTCACCGCTGCAGTTTCTAGCGACTGACGTGCCTTTGATAAATTTCCCAATTCTATTTCACAACGTGCCAGAAGCAAGGAAGGCCAACTTGGTGGAAAGGTTTTCTGAAAAGCTTTTTTCATCCATGGAGATAAATACCCACGTTCTGCAGAATAGCGCACCTCTCTTATCGCGCGGGCGTAGTCTTTGTTAAGATAGGCTTCTGCTCCTGAAAATAGAGATGTCCACCCCGTTTTTGCTTCGGTAAGCTGATGGGCCTTGTCCAAACTGCTTAACAAAGCTTGCGTATCCCCTCTTAGATAAGCATTAAACATCTGGTTCAGGTACAATTCCATCTCGATGTTCAACTTCTTGATATCTGAAGGTCGGTTCAAGGCATTATTGAGATGCAGATCCGATTTGTCAATCTGCCCTTTCCCTCTTGAAATATATGCTTCAAAGAGCTGAAATTCGACAAACGAGATCTTTTTCTCCAATTTTTTTAGTATGGCTTCAGCCTCAATATATTCATCCTGGAGGAAGTGCTTCTGAGCTATAGAAAGCTCCTGTGCCACATCGGCAGAAAAATAGTATCGAACCGTAACAGCAACAACGAGAAGGGCAAACGTTAAAGCGAGAACCTTAAAACACTGCATATTCCAACCTTCATTTTTAACTACCTGGTATACCTCCCGTCATCATACAACTATTAGAATTTTCCCTGTGGACAAATCTTTCTTGAATAATCTCGAAAAATTCAGTATTTATGTTGTATAGTAGTAAATAGAGTAATTAATGCAATGTGAAGGTCGCTAACATGCAAAAAACCAGACTTTTATTAATCGAAGATGAAGAAGATATCGCCGCATTGATCAAGCTACAGGCTGATATCTCCGGATACAAACTCCACTGTGAAGTCGACGGACTAAATGGCATCCTCGCTGTGGAACGGGAAAAACCCGATTTGCTCATCCTAGACATTATGCTTCCTGGGCAAAGTGGACTCGACGTTTGCCGAAAACTGAAGAACAACCCCGACACAAAAGATATCCCCATAATCATGATCTCTGCAAAGACCGAAGAACTCGACGTTATCCTAGGTCTTGAGTTGGGAGCAGATGACTACGTTTCAAAACCCTTCTCACCAAAAGTGTTATTCTCTCGGATTCGTGCTGTCCTAAGGCGGGGAACAGAACCTGAAAAAGGACCAAGAATCATCAATTTTGGCAACTTCGTAATGGATACCGAAAGCTACCAGCTGAAGAAAGGAGACACAAATGTTAGCCTAACGCTTTCTGAATTTGGCATCTTGCGACGTCTCGTTTCAAGGAGAGGAAAGGTACTCACCCGAAACCAACTACTCGATGATGTCCAAAATGAAGAGGCTTTCATCGTCGACCGCAACATCGACGTTCACATTGCGTCGCTCCGCAAAAAACTCGGTCCCAGCTTCAAATATATCGAAACAGTACGGGGAGTAGGCTACCGCTTCCTAGCCCAAGTTCACCTCTTGTAGTTTTTTAAGTGTTTATAAATGAGCATGCTAGATTGTTTTTGCTATATCGTTTGGACACTACAAATTTTCAGGAGTGCTAAGATTTAACCTTAATCAC
>JAAKFP010000222.1 GCA_011065005.1 Chlamydiota bacterium
CGATGCTAGTGGGAAACCAATGTTCTGCCAACACCTTCCCCTATATTGAAGTAGGAAATGCCAGCAGCGAAGTCGAACATGAAGCGTCCACATCTAAAATGAACGAAGAACAGATTTTCTACTTCTTATCACGGGGTATTTCGCAAGAAGATGCGATCAACAGCATCGTCAATGGATTCTGCAAAGAGGTGATTCGTGAATTGCCCCTCGAATTTGCTGCCGAAGCTCAGAAACTGCTTACCCTCAAACTAGAGAACTCCGTAGGTTAATATCATGCTATTAGAAATTAAAGATCTTTGCGCATCCGTGAAAGGAACACCTCTCTTAAAAGGAGTACACTTAAAAGTCCGCGAAGGTGAAATCCACGCAATCATGGGCCCCAACGGTGCGGGGAAATCTACCCTTGCCAAAGTACTCGCAGGACACCCCTCCTACGAAGTCACTAGCGGTGAAGTGTTGTTTAAAGGACAAAACCTTCTCGAACTTGCCCCCGAAGAGCGTGCCCACGCTGGACTGTTTATGAGCTTCCAATACCCAATTGAAATCCCTGGAGTCAGCAATCAACAATTTCTACTCACCGCTCTAAATTCTATCCGAAAAGCACGAAACGAAAAGGAAATATCTCCCGAGGAATTTGAGACATACCTAGAAGAAAAAATGGCCTCGGTAGAAATACCGCCTGAGTGGAAGCGACGCAATGTCAACGAAGGATTTTCTGGTGGAGAAAAAAAACGGAACGAAATTCTTCAGATGGCCGTCCTCAATCCCCTATTGGCCATCCTCGACGAAACAGACTCCGGTCTCGACATCGATGCATTGAAAGTTGTCGGTCGAGGGATCAACCGACTGATGAATGATAAGATGGGACTTCTTTTGATCACACACTACCAGCGGCTTCTCGATACGATCAAACCCCATGTTGTCCATGTGATGCTTGACGGAAAAATCGTACAATCAGGGGGACCCGAATTAGCATTAAAACTGGAAAGCAAAGGTTACGATTGGATAAAATCATCAGTCCATGAGGAAGCTGCGCGATGACATCACAAACCTCAGTGGACAAAGAAGCCTTCCTCTCCAATCTGGAAAAGCAATTTTCAGGGATTTCTATAGAGGATGCTCTGCAGAAGATTAAAAGCAAAGCTTGGGATCACCTTTCCGAGCTTGGCCTCCCCTCACGCAATATGGAAGTTTATCGATACATCAACCTACGAAAGCTATATTCACAGTCTTTTGATCCCTCCACACCTTCCAATGTCGAGCATCAGACCATCGCTCCCTATGTGCTGCCTGAATGTACCCGTTCCGTACTCGTTTTTGTGAATGGCCACTTCCAGCCGCATCTCTCCAACACCGAAGCTCTTCCCGATCGCGTTGTGGTCACCCCTATGGCTAAAGCGATACGAACCTATGGAACTTTTTTGAACCACCAATGGGCAAGATCCCTAAAGGAGGAAACAGACCCCTTTGCTGCCATGAACGCAGCACTGAATCGAGATAGCGCTTTTCTGTATCTCCCTCCAAAAACATCCGTCGACACACCTATTCAGTTGCTGTCTGTTGTAGACGCAAAGAGCAAACCCCTGCTGATGGTTCCTCGCTGTAATGTTTTCGTTGGCGCCCAATCACGACTCGAAATGGTTTCTACCCAAGCCATACTTTCCGGTGAATCATTTTTTGTAAACCAATGCTCCGAATGGATTCTTGAAGAGGGAGCTCAAGTACGATACAGCCAGGTCAATGAAAATACTCCAGAAAACGCCTGGCATTTCGATGCCGTTCGCGCCACCCTAAAGCGAGATAGCTCCTTCAACACTGTCAGCATGACAAATGGCAGCGTCACCGTACGTAACGATTACCGCATCGCTCTGATGGGAGAAAATTCTGAAGTGCTTCTCAATGGGTTGTGGATGCTGAAAGACAAAAAAGAAGCGCATACGAATGTTGTCATCGACCATCAGGCTCCCCACTGCCGATCGAAGCAGCTCTTCAAAGGAGTTTTGAATGATAACAGCCGCTCCAGCTTTGAGGGAAAAATCATAGTCAGACCGGAAGCACAAAAAACGGACGCCTTTCAACTCAACCAGAACCTCCTTCTCAGCAACAGAGCCAATGCTGCTACCAAGCCCAACCTTGAAATCTTTGCCGACGACGTAAAAGCCTCCCACGGTGCAACAGTAGGACAGCTTGATAAAGAGCAGCTCTTCTACTTAAAAACAAGAGGGTACACTAACGATGCTGCAAATAACATTTTAGTGCGGGGATTCTGTCAAGAGATCATGGATCTCATGCGAATTCCCTCTTTAAAAGAAAAATGTAATGTGCACTTTCTGGATTGATATAAAATGAAAACAAAGAACACGACGATAGACTTTTCAAAACTTCGAGACGACTTTCCCATGCTGCGCAAGCAAATGCATGGAAAACCCCTCATCTATTTTGATTCTGCTGCCACAGCACAGAAACCGCAAACTGTTATCGATACGATCTGCCATTTTTACGAAGAACACTATGGAACTGTGCACCGCGCAGTATATGAATTGGCCTTGCATTCCACTGAGGAATATCAGCAGGTTCGCAATAAAGTCCGAGATTTTATCCATGCAAAGAAGTCAGAAGAGATCATCTATACTCGAGGAACAACAGAATCCATCAATTTGGTTGCCTATTCCTTCGGAAAAGCTTTTGTGAAGCCTGGAGATGAAGTGATCGTCTCCCAAATCGCACACCATTCCAACATTGTCCCCTGGCAAATCCTGTGTGAAGATCGAGGAGCTTCTTTGAGGGTAATCCCTTGCAATGATCGTGGCGAACTCGACCTGGAAGCGTACCGGAAACTTCTTAGTAACAAGACAAAAATTGTTGCCATGAGCCATGTGTGCAACTCCCTAGGAACGATCAATCCCATTAAAACCATGATCCGTATGGCCCACGATGCTGGGGCCAAAGTGCTTATCGACGGCGCACAAGCATCACCTCACCTTCCGATCGATGTTCAAGACCTGGATGCCGATTTTTATGCTTTTTCAGGACACAAAACATTTGGACCTACAGGCATTGGGATCTTGTACGGAAAAGAAGAGCTCCTAAACCAGATGCCGCCATACCAAGGGGGCGGAGATATGATTAAAAACGTCACCTTCGAAAAAACGACCTATAACGACCTGCCCCTTAAGTTTGAAGCAGGAACACCTATGATCGCTGAAGTCCTTGGATTGGGAGCGGCTATTGATTACCTCAACGCCATCGGAATGGAGAACATCCAGACTTGGGAGCAAGAGCTTCTTCATCATGCAACGCAGCAAATAGAAACGACCGAAGGACTGAAAATCATCGGAACAGCGAAAGAGAAAGGAGCAATCCTTAGCTTTATTGTGGAAGGAATTCACCATCTAGATATTGGAACGCTCCTTGACCTCCAAGGGATCGCCGTCCGCACGGGACATCACTGCACACAACCCGTTATGGACAGGTTTCACATCCCCGGAACAACGCGAGCCTCTTTTGCCTTGTATAACACCAAGGCAGAGATCGATCGTTTTGTTGAAGTGTTACATAAAGTGATCAAACAACTCAGATAATAAAAAAATGTTCATCGATTATAAAACAGCTTGTGAACACCTCAAGAGAGGGGAAGTTGTTGCTATTCCAACAGAAACCGTTTATGGACTGGCGGCATCGCTCTCCTGTTCCGAAGCAATAGATCAAATCTTTACCCTAAAAAAACGACCCGCTGACAACCCTCTGATCATCCATGTTGCCGACAGCTCACAAGTAGAACATTTCGCAAAAGATATCCCTCAAGGCTTTTCTATTCTTGCCAATACCTTCTGGCCGGGCCCCCTCACACTTGTTCTTCCCGCGCAAAAGGAATGGGTACCTGGAGCAGTCCGTGCAAATCTCGACACCGTAGCCTTCCGCATTCCAAACCACCCCTTAACGCTACAGGTTTTGGCAGAAGTAGGCCCCCTCGTGATGCCTTCGGCAAATCTCGCCGGCAAACCCTCTGCAACCTCTCCAAAGCATGTGGAAAACGACTTTGGCAAGAACTTCCCCGTGCTTGATGGGGGAGAATGTCAGAGCGGGGTGGAGTCAACCATCCTCATCTACATCGAAGAGCAATGGAAAATCATCCGGCAAGGCGCACTCTCTGCAGAGGCCTTTGAGGAGTTTCTCGGCTACCAACCCAAAGTTGGAGGGCAAGTCAATAATAAGAGTCCCCTCTGTCCAGGGCAGCTCTACAAGCACTATGCACCTTCAGCAACTCTTGTTCTTGATACCGACGTCAATCCGGAGACAATAGGTGTCGTCATTGGCTTTAGCGACAGAACCTATCCACAATCCTGTGATGTATTTCTTTTGGGACCATCATCTGACCCTTGCGAAGTCGCAAGAAACCTCTACAACGTGTTGCGAAGCCTCGACCAAAAGGAAATAGAAAGCGCATGGGTCGATATGGATTTCCCCAAGAATGGCCTTTGGGCCACCATCGAGGAAAGACTCCAAAAAGCAAGCGGTTAATCGATTATCAATAAATTTGGGAGTACGGGGACTTGTCCTTGCAGTTTTACATAAGTTTTTCTCGACAAAAATATCTTCTTCTACGGTCTTATTTGTGCACCTGAAAGAAATGTAAAACTTCAGAGGCGCGGTAGCGCCAAAAGGTGCAAGCCCCCTGTGAAGCGTTAGCGGAACGGGGGGGGTAAATGTGAAAGA
>JAAKFP010000223.1 GCA_011065005.1 Chlamydiota bacterium
AACATAATATTTTTGTGGATCTAGCTCTTCACACTTCAAACTGCGATCAAGTTCATAACGTGGTAGAAGAACCTCCTTTTTTTCAGGAGCTTTTAAGTCTTGGTGAGGAAGGATAAGTTTGCGCTGCTTATTTGCATCTTCTATAAGAATATAGTGATGATGAACTCCTAGCTTTTTAGCAAAATCTGTAGTGTTTAGCGCATGTTTTGGGAACTGCTCACACATTAACATTTTGGAGTCGTGAGGACTTGGTCTGAATGAAAGGTTAAAGCGTGGAAGTTCAACCTTTTTCAACGCCCCTCTTGAATCGTACCATTCATGTATGTAAGCGGGATCTTCGAAAGTTGCAAACAGAGCGGATGGTTTCCCAAGTCGCATGTCTTGAGCAAGAGTCCTCACTTCGTCCACTTCAAAATAGGAACTATTCGAGTCTATTGTTTCATGCCCTACATCCAACCTGTCCTCCCACTTCTCTATTAACCCATCGGATATATGAAAGGAATTCTCTGTAAGCCCTTTACTTAGTATCTCATCTTGAAGAGACAAAGGGCTTACGGGTTTGACTATAAAAACATAATGACGTTGACCACTCTTGGGATCGACGGTGTAAATTCCGCTTGTTCCATCATGGCTTGATCCTAAAGCTTGCCAATGCGTGTATTGCTGAGCTAAATAACGGCTACCAAGAAGGCTTTTTATCTCGGTTTTAATTTCTATATCTTCAGTTTCAACAAGATCAGTTTCAATAAGAAAGGATATAGATGGCACATAGCGGAACCATTCACCCTCCTGCTTTTGTTCAACAACCAAGTTATCGCCTTTTAAACACACTAGCGTTTCACGACCATGGGAGTCATTAAAGGAAAAAACGTTACCAGGGTGGAAAGAGCCTTGTTCAATCCTAGGGAAGAGTTGTCGGAAAAGTGGATTTTGACGGATATTTAACGGCAGCAGAGCTTGTGCATCTGTTGAAACAAGCTGAGAGAGTAAGGGATAAAGAGTATGCGTGCGATCTTCTGTTACAAAGTGTGGAAACTCCCCATGCGTTGTCTTCACGACCCATTTTTCTCCGCTCTTTACAGAAGGTCTTAAGGTTTTTAGAATGTGGTTTAACAGCTTCTGATTTGGATTTTCTGTTTCTAAAGCTTTTTGCATCTGTTTGGCATGAATAAGAAGAGCTTCACGCCCCTCTTTTTGGGTAGATGGATCTGCTGAGTATTTGCTGTGTGTTTGATTTTCTTCTATGAAAATGCTCCCTATGATTAGGAGGCCGATCTCCTCCTCACTTAAACTTTCCCTATGTCCAAGTTCTGCAATCAATTCGGCGTACACTAAGATTTTTACATCATCTTCCAACCCCTTTCGATGGAGAAGAGTTTTCAAATTTTCTATTGTGTGACCATAGAAATCCTGTTCAGGGCAAAATCCGTGCAGTTGATGAGCCAGCTTTAACAGAAAAACAGCGGGTTGAATTTCATTCTCTTCACTAAACTGTTCATAGTTTTGTTGGATAAAATGAGCGAGACGATCTCCAAATCCTTGAATGGCTAGATTTTTCTCGAGGAGCCCCCCCTGAAAAAGAAGAACATGCAATAGAGTTTGATAATCGGTGTCTTGAAGCTTTTCTGGATGCTTTGTGAAATACTCGAGAGTCTCCATATGTTGAAGCTCTGGACTGGTAAATAAACGTGCAAGCTCCTTAAATTCCTCATCAGCCATTTCGATTTTATGTTCTTTAACGTGTGTGTTCGCGAGGACTTTTTCATTCCGACTAACTTCTGGATTTAGGAGAAATTCGATAAATTTTTGAATTGTAGGGGAAGCTATCTTTTGATACTGTCCAGCATATCGCAAATACTCGTGTCTTTGTATTTTAACACATTCAAGATCTAAACTGCCTCTATAAACACCTTTTAGTGAAATCTCAACTATTGAGGTGTCTTCCTGATCTTTTATTTTAAACTTGAGCTCTAAGTCCGTTTTGCGATCTAGAGAAGTTAAAGAACCTACACTAGATTTTTTGATGTGGTGAGAAGCTAACTGCGTATCGCGCATCGCTTTAATCCAATTGGGTAGTTTAGAGCTGGCGTAGATGCGGGCATCTTGTGCAAATTTTTGTAATTCCTGAAATCCAGATTCTTCTTTTGCAATCGTTGCGATCAGTTCAGGGTACTCTTGCTGCAGAAATTCTTCAAAATGAGAGGCCGATAGTTCTTTACTTTTATCAAATCTAAAATTTAAGCCCGCCTTATATGAAATGTTCATTGGACTAAAGATACTGTTATATTGATTTCCATAAGAATGATCATCGATTCTAATGTCAGTCGCAACCTTTTCACCTGACAATATTCTATCCATCTCCCGCTGCATTTTGACATTCGGGAAACATAAGAATAGCGGATCTGGACCGAGGTCACGGTCAACTAGCCTGAGATCTTTCCAATTTGGGTGGCCAAGTCGACATAGAAATTCTTGAAGATGCAACACTTTATAGAAGAGATAGATCTTTTCAGGAAAAATGACATGCGAGTCTGGAACTGTGAAACAGCTTTTTGTAAAAAGCTGCGCCATTTCACCCAAATGGGTGATCCATTTTTCTGTGATTTGCGGTTGTTCACCAACAGCCTGGCTCCAAAATTTTTCATCCATCTCTAAGCTTGTGACGAAATCGATTAATCCCTTGTGTAGGGCTAGATCATCATGCTTCTCCCAAGCCATTTGCGCTTGGGATAGAACTTCTTCGAGCGCTTGATCAATAGTATTCGGATTGGTTGTATCGATCTGACGGAAAGAGTCAAGAGCGAAGCGACATGTTTGAATTCTGGAAACATCATCTTTTTGAGAAGTCCTGATTTCCTCTAGTGATTGAGAAAAAGCGTGTTCATTCTCTACGAGGTGATTTTCTGCAGACGGCAAATAGTCGGTGGGGATCTTTTCAATTGGTCTTTTGTAGCGGCAATCAGAATGACTGTGGATCCATTCAGAGATCGATTTCAACTCCTCTTGTGCTTTCTGAATATAGGCATCTCCAACGATTTTTCTCTGATACAGTTTTACGATAGAGCGACTCAGATTTTGATGACTCTTTTTCACAAGACGCCAATCAGCTGGGTCAACGTTTCCCGAATAGGCTTCAACATAATCTAAGAGTGATTGAAGTTTACTGTCACACTTGAACCGTTTATAGTCATTGAGCTCCATTTTTGTTCGCATAAGAGCCATTAAAGACTTCCAGGCGCAAACACCTGAATGTTGTGGGGTCATCAATAGGGTTTCATCTACATCACACTGTGGGCCTACTGTTTCACTTTTGGGCTGTAAGAGATCCCTTAATCCTTGGTAAACATCCTCCTCTTGATACTCAGTCTTACTATAGACACCGGGCAGCGAATCATACGATTTGAGTTCATAGAGAGCCTCAAGAAAATATGGGGATTCCAATTTCTTTCGATCGATCTCGTTCCATTCATGGTACGTTTGGTATTTTACCTTATGCCCTTTGATGTCAGAGCGGTGGGTGTTGGTACCAGCTCCGGTATTATAGAGACGAAAGGTGGCTTTCTTATCGGAATCAGGTAGGATTTCATAACAAATGGCATGCCCCGTGGGTTTTCCTGTCCAGCCTCCCATAATAAGTAGGGGTTTCTTAGTGTCGAAGGCTTTGCCGATTTTTTCTTGAGCCTTTTGTACAGCGATTTCGGTATCTTGCTGAAGGGTAAAACTTACAGCATTTTCCAACTGATCAATGAGGCCTTCCGGACATGAGGGGTTCTTGCTATGACGGATGAAATCGAGTAAATAATGGACCGTATCTTTTGAGTTTGCACCTTCTAGTTCCGAGGAGCTTCCAAACTCATCCGCTTGAATATGAAACAGCATGCGGTTAGAGGGAGGATTCAATCCTTCTTGGCGTGTAAATATGTAGGATTGTCCACGGGGATCGGCAACAAAATCTTTCGGAGAGGTCTCTTGTTTTTCGAAAACTTGTTCTTCTGGAGAATCGGGAATGAACACTTCATCTAAGATCATTTCCTCTAATTGAGGAAGGTGTAAATCCTCGTCCTCTTTGCTTTCTGGTTCCTTCGCGAGAAGAAACTCTTTATCAATACCATCCGCCCAGGTTCCTTTTCCCCTTGATAAATGGGCCAGACGGTCGTAAATTTGTATAATTTTTTTATGTTGTGGCTTGAGTTTTTCTATGCTCACAGGATTTTTTATATAATCACGAAGAATTCTACGTGCTTCTGATTCGTTATGCCACACGCCACCTTTGAAAATTTTATACGCAATTCTGCATATCAGCGTTATTAGCTTTCGCAAATAAACCGAAAGTTTTTGAAAAATCGCAAGCTTTCCGTTGTCGAGGATATCGGAAGGATTTAGGTTTTTGTATACATGATCCAATAAATTTGGATTGCTATAATCGATCTTACTCATAATTCCTTTGTTAACGCTTTTTTTTAAAAAATATGTTATTACTATAAGATAAAATGATTTAAACAACAATAGTTTTAATAAAATCGTAACTATTCAGATCCCTATTTCTAGGCCGATGGCATCAGCCAAAAATGTGAAAAAACAAAGGACCGAAGGTCTGAAAGTGTGTCCGAACAACCACATAGGTAACATTCTATCCAAGCACATGGGTGACATTATCCAAGCACATAGGTAACAGATTCATTTTACAATATTTCTCTTTTCATTTGTTC
>JAAKFP010000224.1 GCA_011065005.1 Chlamydiota bacterium
CCGTTTCGGTCGCAAGCTCCCTTCACTGCTGCCTGGGCTATCCACTTTCAGACCTTCGGCCCTTTGATTTTTCACATTTTTGGCTGGGGCCATCGTCCCAGAAATAGTGACCTGAATAGTTACGAATTCATTATCTTCAATTCCACCTAATTCTGTGCCCCAATTCTTCACAAGAACCAGAGAGATCTTCTTACACCAAAGATTATGATGCAAAAAAATTGTGTTGGTTTATATTGAGGGCAATTCAGTAGTAGGGAGACACAACCATTGCTAACACCTGTTGAAGAGATCATAGAAGAGATCGAAAAAGATCGAAAATCCGGAGCGTCTACTCTAACCGATAAAGCTCTCGAATGCTTTGCTGTTTTTGCAGAACAATCGTCTGATAAAACACTCCAAACTCTTCAAGACCAATTGCTTCTCATTTGCAATGAGCTTATACATTCTCAGCCAGACATGGCTCCCATGTTTACTGTCACTCAAAGAGTTTTGTCTTGTGTAGAAAATTTAAAAAACCAAAACCCCTCCCCTGAAAAGATTCGTAAAACCATAAAAGAGCTAATCCATACCATCCGTACTGAGTTAGTTCAGGCTAAAGAAAAGATCGCGGCCATTGGATTGAGCCTAATCAAAAATAGCGATACGATCCTCACCCATAGCTACAGCTCATCCGTCAAAGAGATGCTCATTTCTGTTCACAAAATGGGAACGACCTTTCAAGTGATTGCCACAGAGTCCCGTCCAGGTTTTGAAGGGCGAAAACTAGCTCAAGACCTCGGTCGGGAAGGGATCCACACCACCCTCATTGTAGATTCTGCTGCTTGTAAGCTATTGCAGAATGCCTCGATGGTTATCCTTGGGGCAGACCGTGTCACCGAAAAATTTTTTGTAAACAAAATCGGAAGTTACTCTCTAGCGTTATGTACGCACCATGCTTCAAAAGACGTCTATGTTGTATGCGACACAACAAAATTTGTTCCTACGAGCTTCTCAACAGTAGAATCAAAGCTATACCCTGATGAAGAAGTTTTGGAGGAAGAACTCCCGAATGTTACGGTCGAAAATCCCTATTTTGAAGAAGTTCCCCTTTCATTCATAAAAGGTGTAATCTGTGAAAAGGGCTTGCTGTCTCCAAAAGAGATAGGTGTTATCATATAATCACATACGCAGATCACCATATCTCTTATCTGTGTTCATCTGTGTGTATCTGTGGTGAATTCGCCTGTACCAACCCCACCCCCATGATCAACAGCTGCGAAAAGATAAAAATCGACAACCATAAAAACGCTTGGTCCATAAAACCATACGAATGTAATCCAATACCCAGCATGTTGACGCCAAACCAGGAAAAGCTGGTGATCACGTTTCCAAATACGACAAGGATCATCATCCCTTGTGTCCTGACCAATCCTGCCCAACGTGCGTGCAAGATGATTGCGTTCCACAATACAATCAGGAGGGCACCATTTTCTTTAGGATCCCAGCCCCAAAAGCGCCCCCAGGATTGGTCTGCCCAAATTCCCCCTAATACGGTGCCTACAAAGCTGAAAAGGGTACTAAAACAGACGATGCCGTAGACCATATTCCCTATTTGTTGAACATCTTGGAGATTCTTTTCTCGAGAAATCAACCTTCGAAGGATATAAAAACAGCCAAGAAATCCAGCAAGAAAGGTAGAACTATAGCCAATGGTGATCGTCACAACGTGGCTCGAGAGCCAGAAGTTGGAATTCAACACAGCTCGCATCATTTCCATGGTATCGCCCTTCCCGGAGAGATGGTGAGCAATGATCAACGTCAGGGAACCTATAACCGTTGAAACCGCGGTTCCTATTCCGTTTCTATAAAGTCTTTCCAGAGCAATCCCTAAAAGCACAGAACCCCACCCCACGAATATCGCTGAAGAATACAAGTTTGTCACCGGCGGGCGTCCCTCAATGTACATTCGCGCGACGATCCCAAAGGTATGGATGAGAAGCCCCACGATGAGGAGAAAAAACGCGGCTTTTTGAAATTTTTTCGGCCAAACGATCCATGACAGCATTGATAAGACAAATGCAGTGATGTATAGAAGGATGCTCAAGTAAAAGGGCTGAAATTGATTGAAATACACTTCAAAAGATGCTTTCCTGACAGTATCCGGAAATCGTTGTGTAAGCAGCTTCTGGTATTCAAGAAAAGATTTTTGAAAGGCCCCTTCATCTCCACTCTGGTAGGCATCTTTCATGGAGGCAACCAATGGGATTCCAGGATGAAGCTCAGAAGTATTGACCCGAGCTAGCAGCCCCTCACCCATATTGAGCCATTTATTTTGATCTTGACCTTCCAACGGAAATAGAGGTTGAAAATAGGCTGTATCAGCGAGAAACATATATCGATCAGCAATCCATCGGTATAGTGTTTGTCCCTCTAGGTCGTTCAACAAATTTACTCGAAAGCGGTCAGCAATCTTTTCATAAGCGTTGATCTCCTGTTGAAAATCTTCGGAATGAGCAACAGAAAACGTGTTATTGATGCGCACATAGAGCGTGATCTGTTGCCATAGTTTAAGAACACCATTCTGGTAGCTGTCACGTAAGTTTTCCTCGATCTGCGAGGCGCTGTGTGCCTGCTGACGAATTCCTTCCAGATAAGAAGAAAGATCCTCAAAAGAAAAGTATTTTCCTTCCTCGACCGTTTTCTCAATAAAACCTAAAACATCGGGATGGTCGATGCGAAAAACAGGATATCGTGCCGCTCTTTCAGGATGCAGGGTCATATCTAGCATCCACTCAATTGGAGGGATTTGACGATTTTCGTCATAGAGTGACTGGTTTCCACGGATCATCAGAAGAGCATTCCTAGCAACGGTATCCAAAGGCTTCAACCGTCCCTCGTGCTGTACGGGTATTCTCTTCAAGGCCTCGAAGTCAGTGCCATTCACAGCTCTTTCCGAAACAGAAAACCCAGTGGAAAGACTAGCAACTAGTAATAATGTTAAGAGTGCAATTTTTTTTCTCATAGTTTCTTCTTTTTCTCAAAGCGATAGATACTCATCAGGAACTGGATAAGCAGTCCAACGCCCACCAGACCTGAAGACAGGTAGGGCAAAATTTTCCCTGGATTATCCACAACTTGTAATACTGATATCGTGTCATTTTCTGCATAACTAGCCTGATAAAAGGCTTTACCACCAAAACGTAAGGGATTGTTCATAGAGATGATTGACTGCCGCTCCAATTCACCATCTTCTCGAAAAAGTCTGACATGGCTGGAAAAGCTTTTAGGGATATCCGCACCTGTATACATCTCTCGAACAAAATTATCGAGCTGGATACTGAAAGGATAGTAATATCGAGTTCGACGTATGAAAAGTTCGTAATCCTTACCATTCAAATGAAAGGGTTGCGGGGTGGTAATAGCTCTTGCCAGCAACCAGGTTCCCAAAGAATTATCGCCCTCTTTAATCTCAACGAATGTGGTCAAGTTGTTGATCTCGTCGTCCCGGTTATTTTGCGGAAGGGGGATCACTTGAATTTCGGCTCCCAATCCCCGGTCTGCTACCTGATGTGGGGATTTCTTTCCATCACCTCCCAGCAATCTGGCATTTGCATAGACCTTTTTAAAGTGAAGAGAAAAAGGTAATGAAGAGAGATGAAGGGCTTTTCCTGATCGCAATACTCTCCCTGGAATAGTGACAACTTGATCAAACTCCGAAGCGGATTTCTCTATCACTACCAATTCCATTTCTCGTAAACTTTCTGAAAAATTTGAACTTCCTCCAACACCGACCACCATCTGACTTTCTACAGAAAAGAAGCCGGTCAACACCTCCCCAACAATGAGCAGAACGATACCCAGATGGATGAGAAGTATTCCAATTTTTTTTCGACTGAATCGAAAATAGACAGCATATGCAGAGATAAGATTGAGAAGGAGTGCTCCAGCAAAGAGATAACCACCAGGAAAATAGGGAATCTTTACAGGAAAACCATTTATCTGCCCATAAACAAATAGGCTACGAAAATACTTCTCCTGAGCAAAATGGATCCCCGACTGAACCTGCTCCAAAGTTCCAAAGAAAACGAGAATCATTACGCCTGATAGACAGGCGATTGTTAGCTTTGGAGAAGACAGCCAACGAAGAAACTTGTTAAAGTTCATCATATCGTCGGAGGCTCCATCCCGAAGTGCTGCCACTCCTCCTTAGAGGGTCCACAAATTCCAGGAACCGACAAATGCGCTTGACGCATCAACACTGTCATCTGCCCTAAATGGTGCAGTTGATGTTCGATCAGACACAAGCAGGTTTTTGCTCTAGGCCATTGCTCCCCATACATATCATCTTCGACGCGCAGTGTTTCGTCAGTCCATTCCTTCTTGATCTTTTCACTTAAGTCCTTGGACACCTTTTTATACGACTCCAAAATCGTCTTCGCATCCGTTGGAACCTCCTTCCCTTCTGAGAGCCCAGAGACCTGAAGGCCTGTTCTGCCCATCATTTCCGGAACGGTCTGCACAATGTGCCACGCTATTCTCCCTAAAGAGCGATACCCTAGGGTGATCTCCTGAGACAAAGACTCATCGGTCAAGCTCTCGAAGATCTTAACCGCACTTTGCGATGCATTCTCCCAGCAATTGATAAACTGTTCTATCGTTGTAAACATAGATGCTCCTTTGTTCGAATAGGAAATAATAAGCATTCTAGCGATACGATCG
>JAAKFP010000225.1 GCA_011065005.1 Chlamydiota bacterium
GTGAGTTAATTTTCCATAGAAATCCCAAACAGCACAGGCATAACTTTCTGATTACCAAAGGATTTTGCAAATGGACTCGCGTAAAATTAGGGTTAATTTTCACCATGAAGATCAGTGTTTAAGATTCTTAACTTGCTGATAAATAACAACCGAATTACAATAGGGTTCTCTATAACCGAAACAAATTCAAGAATTGGAATTTTGGTCTAGAGATTTTTTCGACTGACGAAGGGCGGAGATCTCAGCATACTTTGGAGAGTAGGTGAGATCGAGCACAAAGTCAGGCGGAAAAAGATCAGGCCAAAAACCGATTCTTGGGTTTGTTTCGGTATAAATTAGGGGCGTTAGCTCAGTTGGTAGAGCGCAACAATGGCATTGTTGAGGTCAACGGTTCGATTCCGTTACGCTCCATCTGTTCACACGGGCACAGGCACGATTAAAAGGAGTGTACAATGTCTTTCTTCAAATCCATTGAAATGCCGCCCGAAGATCCCATCCTCCATCTAAGCGTCATGTTTGCTGGAGATAACAGGTCTCAAAAGGTCAACTTAGGGGTCGGTGCCTACAAAAATACTGAAGGGAAACCACAGGTTCTGTCTTGTGTCCGACAAGCAGAAGCTATTATCCTTGAAAAGCATCTCAATAAAGAATACCTTCCGATCCAAGGAAATTCCGACTATATTTCTGCGTCGTTAAAACTGGTTTTTGGTGAAAATTCCCCAGAGCTGGCTTCTGGACGGATCTTTGGGGCTCAAACCTTAGGGGGAACAGGGGCTTTACGTGTTGGCGGGGAGTTGCTAGCGAAAAACCAAGTCAGCGAAACGATCTTTCTGTCAGATCCTACTTGGCCAAACCACAAGCCGATATTCGCAAGAGCAGGGATGAAGCTCGACACGTACCCTTATTATGATGAAAGACACCGCTCTCTGAACTATTCGGGTATGTGCGAATCAATTAAGAGAATGCCGGCAGGAAGCACCATAATTCTTCAGCCTTGTTGTCAAAATCCTACAGGTTTGGACCCTTCTATGGAACAGTGGAAGGAGATTTCTCAGCTTGTTCGACAAAAGCAGCTCATTCCCTTTTTTGATTTCGCCTACCAAGGGTTTGATCAAGGAGTAGAACAAGACGCCCAGGTTGTCCGTTATTTTGTTCAAGAAGGGCACGAGATGCTGGTAGCAAGTTCCTTTTCGAAAAATTTTGGCTTGTATGGAGAGCGAGTTGGCATGCTATCCGTTGTTTGTGCTGATATAGACACAACAGCAAGAGTCGGCGGTCAAATAAAACAGGTTATTCGTGGGAACTATTCCATGCCTCCCTTACAAGGGCAGCGTATCGTAACGACAATATTGCAATCTCCGGAACTGAAAAAAGAGTGGGAACATGAACTCGCCAATATGAGAGATAGAATCAAAGAGATGCGTTCTACATTGCTTTCAGGCCTCATGGCTAAGGGAGCAAGTGAATTTGAGTTTTTAGGCAAGCAGACAGGGATGTTTTCCTATTCCGGCCTCAATCCAGATCAGGTGCATCGCCTGCAATCAGAACACGGTATTTATATGCCTGGTAGTGGTCGCATCAACGTTGCTGGTTTAAATTCCCAAAACATGGATTACGTCATTAACTCTATGCTTGCAGTTCTATAGATATGAGAAAACGAAAATCACTGCGTCCTATTTTTCAAGTTCTTGCGGTGCTTCTCGCGTTGACGTCTATCCCCAGAGGGGCCTCTGAAGGCATTCAGGGTACAACAGTGGCAATACTAGCCCCTGCCTGGGAGCAGATCAATAACATCAAACGTGCCCTTCTACATGTTACTGAAGTGAAAATCGTTGATGATGATGGCACAGTTCACTTTGCTAATGAGGAAATTCAACGGCTGAAGATCGAAAATCAATTGCTCACAAATGAAGTGCAAAGGCTCGCTGAAATCGTCCAAAGCGAGCTGTTTATTCAAGAGCAAGTTCATGAATTTGAGGGCGATGATGCTCAAAACTCTCTCGAACTTCTTCTTCAACTTCACCAAGAAGATCTACACCGGATTATTACTCTGGAATTGCAGTCTATTCCTGCGCAGGTGATTTTTCGCTCTCCCTCCTCCTGGAACAATTCCCTTTGGATCAATGTGGGTAAAGCCAACAATAATGGGTCGGATCGGGAGGTCATTGCAAAAAATAGCCCCGTGGTCATTGGCACCTCCGTGGTTGGTGTTATCGATTATGTTGGAAGACGCCAAAGCCGTGTGCGGCTGATTACAGACTCAGGGTTGTCACCATCGGTTCGGGCAGTTCGAAAAGAGGACGGGAAGACGTGGTATCTTGCGAAAGGGGAATTGCGGGGCAGCATTCAGCATGTTTGGCGTAATCAAAGCCACCGGCTAAGAGGGGTAGGATTTAATTATGATTTTTCTGATGAGGAGGGACCCGCCCGTGATCTTCGTACAGGAGAACCGATCGGATCTCCGCTGCAAGATGTCCCCACGATGACAATCATTCAAAAAGGGGATTTGCTGGTGACTACCGGCATGGATGGGGTTTTCCCTCCCGGTTTACAAGTCGCAAAGGTTGCAGAGATAGATCTTCTCAAAGAGGGTGACTACTATTATGAACTCGAAGCAATCCCTATGGTAGAGAATTTTGACGAGCTCTCTCTTGTTCATGTGATCCCATCGTTAGAGTACAATCCCAAAGATCAACCCCCACCTATTGGCTACAACCCGGAATAACCGTAACCGTTCAGGCAATGCTTAGTAACCGCGAAGTACGCATACGCATCAACCTAACAGCCGCTCCCTCTGAAGCAACTTTCTTATTGTTAATGATTTATTTACCACCGAGAGCACAGAGAACACAGAGAATGGAAAAATTTCGGGATTTATTAAAAATAGACCCTCTCATAAAACCTCAAATTTCTCTCTGTGCTCTCTGTGCTCTCTGTGGTAAAATTTCCAGCGGGAATTGCTGTCAACCTAAGCACATACACTTGTTTTTAACGTAATCGCGATAATGATGTTTGAACTTGGTATTTGATTCAAGAAAACACTTGAGTTGTGGGCTTTAAGGGAGCCCTTATCTAGAAAAATAGGTGTTTGGTTTCGATACCCATAATTAAGAAAGTAAAGAGCGCCAATGCTACAAGTAACGGACGTCCACCCGGCAGCCTATATTCAGAGCCAAGCTTCAAGTGGTAGCGTCCTACCCATACCATTGCAATAGGGACCAAGCCATTCAAAATCGCTTCCCCAAACCCGCCAGCTATACCGAGAGCTTCAATGAAGATTCCTGGATTTAGAGCGGCAAATACTGCGGGAGGAAGAAATACCAACAGACATAGACGGAATCTATTGAAACCCTCTCTAGAGATTTGGAGTCCGTCGGCGAAAAAGTCAACCATTGATAGCGATACTCCCAGAAAAGAGGTAACGAGAGCAAAAAATCCGAAATAACCACCAAGAACACCCACTAGAGAATTTCCTGTAACCTCTTGCAACGTCTGTGTGATTGGAATCCCATTGGCAGCTGCAGTAGCGATCTCTTCCTGAGGTATTGACCCGACAATCATCCACTGCCACAAGGAATAGACAATAAATGGGATCGCTGTTCCTCCTATGATTGCTAGCCGAAGCTTGCTGACATCCCGCTTCAAATAGGATGAAATCGAAGGGACAATATTGTGATATCCATAGGCGCTGAAGAGAATAGGAGCTGCAACCAGAGTTAGACCCCATTCACTTCGGGATAAGAATTTAGTAACAACTTCAGTGCTTCCTACGGAGACTAACAAAAAGTAGGAAAGAATTAAACTGATCATTAGGACCCAGTTCACCCGGTCGACGGCCTTGTGTCCAAAATAGATGATGAATCCAAAAACAGAGGCGAAGAGAAGGTATCCTGGAATCCCTGTAATTTCCAGGTGAATGTTATTCTTGATTGCATCGGTAAGCAAGGGTGTTCCACCTGAGATATAAGCAACGAGTAAGCAGTAGTAAAGGAATACGAAGGAACCACCCACAATCCATTGGCCGATTGGGCCTAGAAACTTCTTTGCCATAGAGAGAAAGTTTGCGCCATCTTCCATCCAAAGGGTGACTTCTAATAGAAGTAGTCCTGTTGCGAGCATAAAAAGCCAACAAAGGGTGTTAACGAACATGGCGGGTAAAAATCCTGCAATACCGGTAACTACAGGTAAAGCTAACATTCCTGCGCCAACGCTGGTCCCTCCAATCAAGAGTATACCACTTAGTGTGCTTCCACCTTTTGTGGTCTTACTTGGTGTGGTAGTTTCTTTTTTTTTACATCGAGTAAATGTTGAAAGGGTTTCACTTTGCATAACATTCGCCTTCTTTAATAGAGTAAAAGAAATTTATAACACATTTTCCCTTAAAAATCAAGAAAATGTTTACATTCGGCTTCGAATATAATTATATTCTCAGATATTAATCAAGAAAATAGTTTTACTCAAAACTAGGGGTATTTGAGAGGACTTTATTGCATAATTTATCATTATTGAAATGTATTATTTATGGTTGTTTTCTTGGGAGAGAATCATTAAAATGACATTTCATCACTGTACGGAGTTATAAGGTATGCAGCAAGTTGAAAATACACCCGTTTTTATATTATGCGGTGGGTTGGGTACACGTTTAAAAGAGGAAACGGAATATAAACCCAAACCAATGGTTCCGATTGGTGATC
>JAAKFP010000226.1 GCA_011065005.1 Chlamydiota bacterium
TATGATCCAAGGGCTCTTAGACCCCAACCCTAAAACCCGTTTAACCGCTGAAAAAGCCCTAGCAGCTCCCTGCTTCGGAGGATTGAAAAAAGAGACCCAAGCGCATGTATTTGAAGATTTGCAGGCAGAAAAGCTCATTCAAATGACAGGAATGAGCAGAGATGAAGTTGACTTGACAAATTACGGTTTTGTTTCTCGGGCCGCTTCAGAAAGCGTGACAGAACACTATTATACACAGGATCATAAGCTGTATTACGACAATAGTTATGGAAAAACTCCTGATGATGTAAGTGCCTATCAAAAAACTCCAGACCACGTAACCAATGAACCGTCGAATAAAGAGGAAAATCTATGACTCAAGTACTATCTTCAGCAGCGAATTATCTGGCTTCCCTTTGGCAATCAGAACCATCCACGGATCACGTTGTCTTCAAGAAGAACGACACCTTCTCGCTATCCATAGCCCAGCTAGGCCTGCCTTTTACCCATAAGTCTATCCTCCGTCTTGAAACACTGCTCTCAGCAATCTTTTATCAGCCTGAAAGGCTGGAATTGCAACAGCCCAGCGGCAACGCCCTGGGTAAAAGTAAGGATAACATCGCAGTCTGAAGAGGCTGTCAGTAAATAGGGTCGCAGTTGAATTTTGAGCTATTTTTTTGGAGATTGGTCCTGAACACAAGTTCACATACTCCTAAGAGTAGGGAGCTTGTGTTCAGGGCCAAGATCCGAAAAAGAGTAGAAATTCAACCCGACAATATTTACTGACAGCCTCGAAGGACTGCCGGATCCTGCGTAGCACCTTACAGTCCTTCAGACTGCGATATTTTGATGATTCACACCCAGGGCGCTGCCACTGGGCTGTTGCACTTTTAGCCTTTCAGGCTAATAAAACAGTGCTGAAATCTACTTTTCAATGGGAAAGGCAGTATTTATGGGTAAAAGGCAGGGCTAGTACGCTCCTCTACCAAAGAGAACTGCGGGAATTGTTTTTAGTAAGAGCTTTATGTCGAGAGAAAAACTCTGGCTTTCAATGTAAGCGATATCGAGATCGACCTGTTGAGCAAAGGGTATTTCCGAACGCCCACTCACCTGCCAAATGCATGTGATTCCGGGAAGGGCATCCAGGCGTTTCCGTTGCTCTAAATTGTATTTGGCGACTTCTTCCGGGAGAGCTGGCCGTGGACCCACTAAAGACATCTCCCCTTTGAGCACACACCAAAACTGGGGAAGCTCATCCAAGCTACTTTTTCGCAAAATTCTACCCAGTCGCGTTATTCTGGGGTCATATTTCATTTTAAATCTGATGTCGCCAGGATGTTCATTCCGTCCTACCAACTGTTCTTTCATTTGATCCGCATCTAGTTCCATTGTCCGAAATTTTGGAAATCGAAATTCTTTACCCCACTTACCCACTCTCTTCGTCACGTAGAATGTTGGACCCCCATCCTGGAGTTTAATCAGACCCGCAATAATTAAAAACAGAGGACTAATAACCACTAACAGTATTGCAGAAAAAACGACATCGAAACAACGCTTCAGCAGCTGGGCTCCATCGACAAAAATGATCCACAAGTATTTTTTTCGTAAATACCACAACCGTTGCCCAAGGGAAGAAGGCTTCGCATAGCGATTATGCAACTCCTCTAGCAGGCGTCTTCGGTGGATTCCTTCTAGTATTTTAGGTTTTTCCATAAAAACTCTTACCTAAATGAGCTTACTGCATCTTCTGTAGAGTGATAGATTTCAAAGATTTGATGCATTTTTACCAACTCAAACAAAGTACGTATCGACTTATTCATTTGGGACAATTTTAGATCGCCTCCACGGGAATTTAGAACTCTCAGCACAGAGAGGAGACTACCTAAACCAGAACTATCAATGAACTGCAGATTATTCAGATCAAAAACCACATCAGAAGCATTATTGCTATTAATCAATTCGAGCACTCTCTCTTTGAATTCTAAAATTCCTCCAGCATCCAAACTCCCCACTTCTGGTGTGATGATCAAAATATTGTCATCCGTTGCATGTTTGATATTCATCCTACCTTCTCCAAAATAGTAACGTTTAAAAATAGATATCTCATTCCACCCTTGAAGGGATTTTTTTGGGGTGTAGCTCACACTATCTGCAAGTTCCCTTATGATATGCCAACCGTAACCACTATCCCGATCTCCACAAAAGCTGGGTTCCTTTACTTCTGATGGATCAAAAGAAACCCCCTGGTCTGACAGTTGAAAGAGAACGCCTTCCTCCTTCAGTTCCCCTTTTACCAGGATGGGCTTTTTGGTATCGTTACTTCTTCCATGTTTGACGATGTTGCAAAATGTCTCATTCAAAACCAACTGCATTTCATTGGCAAGCCTCTCATTCTCTCCCGGTGCTTTCTGACAGAAACGATTTACGAAATCACGTAGAACCTGAAGTTGAGATAGATCAGAACTGAGTTGTATCGACATAAATTGCGCGAGATTAGGGTGGTCATAATACCCAATCTTAACAACAATAAGGGTTAAATCGTCATCAAGTCTCTCTTTTTGCGTGAAAATGAAAACAGCTTTTTTGATGAGATCCAAAAGAGCAGAAGCCTGCAAATCATAGTTTGCCTTAACTAGAGCTGTCAAACGCTCTACTCCAAAGAACTCACCATCTGAAGACCTCGCTTCGGTGACACCGTCAGAATAAAAAAGGAAAATATCTCCTTCGGAATAATTTGTTTCAACAGTATGGTAGTCTGCTTCTTCGACAACCCCCAAGGGTAAGTTTCCGCCTTCGAGAAAAACAGCACTCTTTTCTTTCGCTTTATAGTGGATCGGCTTCGTCGACCCACAATCGACATAAGAGAAAGTTTTATATTTTATGTCGAAGCGTCCATAAAAGAGAGAAACAAAATAATCCAAATCGATCAGAGACCTGACAACCTCTCGATGAACATGTATCAAGACCTCCTCTGGCGCCAAGAGGCTGCTATACCAACCACGCTTCTTGTCGAAAATGTGTGAGGAAGGAAAAGGCATAGCAAACCGAAGCATTTGCGTTTTTACGGCATTCCCTACCAATGCCGCAGCAATGCCCTTACCCATAACATCTCCAAGTACTACATCTAAAACTCGAGAAGAGGGGCGATAAAACTCAAAAAAATCCCCATCAATTTCCTGGGAAGGAATTGATAGAGCCTCAATCATGAAACCAGAAATATTTTTGGGTATCTTGCCAAGAAGAAGCGCTTCGTGAATGCGTGCCCCTAACCTTAACTCACGACAAATGTTTTCGTGGCTCTTCTTCAATTTTTTGTGTTGGCTAAGGATCAGCTCCTGCAACACCTGGTTTTCTTTAAGCAGCTTATACTTTTCGAGAGAAGAACGTACAATTTCACGAAGGTCTTCATCCTTCCACGGTTTCGTTATGAATTGATGAACACGACCTACATTGATCGCTTTGATGGCAGTGTCCCTGTCTTGGCTTGCCGTCAAAAGAATTCGGATGGTGTCAGGTTTTAAGGTTTGCGCCTCCTTTAATACCTCAATTCCCCCTATTCCAGGTATCAAATAATCACAAATGATCAAGGCAGGGGAGGTTTTCTTCATCATCTCTACAGCTTTGTGACCATCCTGAGCAAGGAAAACTTCATACCCCTCACGCTGTAGGGTCAATTTCAAAGCAGAGAGAACAAGCTCATCGTCATCGACGACAAGAATACGTCCACGTTCCTCCGTAAGATTACTTTCTACTGACCTCATAGGTGTCTTATACCTCTAATCCGCTGATATTGAGCATCATCAATTTTTTTTTCTTGTCAAATCTTTCTTCACCAACTCTTGATTTTGATTGGGTGTCTTCTCATAACTCTGATTTTCCGTCAAATATGAGGTTTTTTCACACTGATTCTACGTCGTTTTTGAATCTTTATGGGTAAACAGAGAGTCGAACATCAGAAATAAAGCCGATCCTATTTCAATTTTTACCACAGATGAACACAAATAGACACAGATAATGTTTGGTGTCAGACCTGGGATGAAACGAATAATAAGCACAACAGGATGATGGGCATTTATCCTGTCTATCGTGTTTATCCTGTAATATTAATTTTTCTTGTCAATACTACTCAAATCTGGGATACAGAAAAGTGTGAGACCATACTTTAGGAGATAGCCATGTGCTCGATGAATATGGATTTTAGGCAAAAACAAACGCAGAGCCTCAAGCAGCTGCAACGCTTGATCATGTCGCCACAAATGCAGCAAGCGATCCACTTAATGCAAGTTCCTATCATGGAGCTATCCATGGTCATTCAAACAGAGTTGGAGCAGAATCCTGTATTGGAATATTCCGAAGAAGATCCCGAAGAGGAAAATAGTGAGGCTAATGAAAGTGAAGACACACCTCCCGAGGAGGAACTCAGCTTTAATGACAACGATTTTGAAATCCTGAAACGTCTCGATGAAGACTTTCGGGATCACTTTGCCGAAAGCGAAAACTTTCACCCAAAAAGAACAGCTGAAGAGGAAAAGCGTAAATCCTTCTTAGAACAATCAATACTCGCAGAAGAATCCCTGTTTGAACACCTTATGCAGCAAGCGAAAGAAACCTTCGAAGAACAAGAAGACCTAGAAATGGCAGAGGAAATCATCGGCAATTTCGATGAAAGCGGTTTTTTACAAACGCCGCTAGAAGAGATCGCCCTTCTAA